>VHDF01000008.1 GCA_016871495.1 Verrucomicrobiota bacterium
GCCTCCCGCCCTTTCGCGTCGACTCCTTGCGGAGACGACCTGGCGGTTCGGCTACGGTAGGCGTCACCAGCCCCCGTCGGGAACCTTTCATCCCGATAGACCAAGCTCCTGCCGGGCACACGGGCGCGGCGTTCACGCCGCTTCAAGGCGTGTCTGCAAAGAAGCGGGGCAGGTTCAACGGGCAAAGAAAGGTGCTGCCAGGGGCGAAGGCATTCACCCATCGCGGGCTGTGCAGCGGGAGGAGATCGCCGCGGCAGGTTGGCGCGGGCGGAAGCGCCGTGAACGGCGCGCTCCGACAACTTGCGGGTGCACAGGTTCCGTGCATCCCGAAGCTGTTCCTGGCTCTCCTCCCCCGCGGATGAATAACTTTGGAAACCGTATCAGTTGTTGGTAGGGCGGGCCTGTCCCAGCCCGCCGCCCACGGGATGCAAAACATCATGCTCCGGCGGCGCGCCGGGACGGACGCGCCCTACCTGCATCACCGGCAACATCGGGATGCACCGGCACAGGTTGGAATTCCAGGTCGAGGCTTTACTTCCCGCAAGCTTTCGGCAGAATTGGCCGCGTTGATATGGACAAATTCTGGAGTATTCTCTGCGTGCCCATTGGCGTCATTCTTTGTTTCGGTCCCGCCCTCGCGGTCTGGTTCGTCCAGGAGGCAAAAGACCAAGCCGCCCAAAAGAAAAAAGGGAAGTAAGGCTTTCCCGCGGCTCTCGGAAAGCCCACCCGCAGACGAACCGACACCCGGACGCTCTCGTCTTTCTCGTCGAGACTTCCCCGGACTTTCCAGTCAGGGACGTTATTCCTGAAACTTCAAAGCACGGGTCTCTTTTTCAATCCCGAGCGGCACGGTCAACGGATGGTAGAGCTCCGGACGCCGCGCTTGAATCCATATTCGACCGGTGGCCTCATCCAGCAACGATCCATCCAAGTCCGCAGTCACGCGTTCGTCGCTCGCCTTCCATGTCTCCGACAGAACCCGTCCGTAGGGATCCAAGATCATCGCGTTTCCAGTCCGGATTTCGTCGTCGTCCACCCCTACTCCATTGCTAAAGATCAGAAACAGCCCGTTGTCGTGAGCCCGGCTGGGCAGCCAGCGCATCAGCCAACCCCGGCCCTTGTCGCTTCGAAACTCCCGTTCGATCGCCTCAGGATTCTCCCGCCGCTGATCCCAAAGCTGGCGGTCAATCATTCCCATCAAATGCGGATTGCGGCTGCGAACGGCCCCGGTCTGATGAGGTGCCAGAAGGACTTCCGCCCCCCGCAAGGCCGTCATGCGCACATTCTCGATTAAGTTGCAATCATAGCAAATCAGCACCCCGGCACGAAATCCCCCGGGCAGATCGAAGACCGTCAATTCCGATCCGCCCCGAATCAACGGATGCTCGAACGCGTGAATCTTGCGATGCCGGAACCATCGTCCATCAGGGAGCGCCACGACATAACTGTTGTGGTACTGGCCGGATTCTCCCCGTTCCACCCATCCCGCCCCCAAGGTCATCCGAAACTGGACGGCGAGCCTCCTCAATCGCTCGGTGCTCGGGCCCGGAATCGGTTCGGAGAGAGCGTCCAAAGCTTCCGGTTTCAGGTTTCGAATAAACCAATAACCGGACACACAACACTCCGGAAAAACCACCAATTCTACGCCCTCACCCGCGGCGTCCTTCACCAATTCTTCCATGACCCGGAAGTTCGACTCTTTATCTCCCGGCGCACTCTCCATTTGCACCGCCGAGGCCTTCAATTTTTTCTTCATAGGATGTTCCATGACCAAGTGACACGCTCACATTCCGCGGTCCTCCGGGCGAATCAATCGAAAGGGTTTCGGCTCCGGAGCATCGGGAAAACTTGCACCTCCGCAGCGCCTGCCCTTGCGAAAAACCTCCACCTCCAAAATAGCATTGTCGCCATCGGCCCGCACCAGGCAAAAGTCGGCCCGCGGACTCGGGCCAAAGCCCAGATCCAATCCCATCCACCGCGCCGGCAAGGTCGAGAATCGCTCCCAGGCTTCCTGCCATGAACCCCTCAACATCATGGCCGCACGCCGCACTCCCTCGACGGGTGTCAACGCGGATCCCGAAAAATTCGATTTGCCCGGTTCGCGCACAACGAGATCCAACCCCACTTCCAGTTCAAGGTTTCCCAATGGATACCGTCCCGGCGGCGCTCCCGCGGCCGACATGGCGTCCGTCACGTAGCCGATCCCATGCTCCCCCTGCAAGCGGTGAGCCAGCCTGAAGAGCGGAGGAGAAACGTGAACACTGTCGGGTATCATCATCACTCTGAATCCCTCCTGATCCAAGACCCGCCAAAGCACATTGTCGTGCCGGTCCAGTTCCTTGGGAATCGCATTGCCAAGGTGGGTGAACAGGCTGGCGCCAGCCGCGCGCGCCTCCGCGAGCTGTCGGGCCGAAGCGTCTGTGTGCCCGAGGCTCACGCGCATGCCCAGCCGAACCGCTTCCCGGATCGAGGCGATCGCCCCGGGACGCTCGGGGGCCAGCGTCAACAGCACCGGCAGGTCCCCGGCGGCATCGCGCAACTCACGGATCTTCTCGGGACTCGGATCCTCCATCTTGGCCGGATCGTGCGCGCCATGGAATCCGGGTTGGTCCGAAAGAAAGGGCCCTTCCACATGCCATCCAGCCCAAGCGGCGCGGAGCGCTTCGTGCGAGGCTCGCAGTGTGGCGAGCCGTCCAAGCTTGCTTAACAGCCGCGGCCACGCATCGGTCACCAGCGTCGGCAAGAAGACCCCACATCCATGCCTCGCCAGGGCCTCCGTGGCTTTCACCGCCGGCTCGGACTCGAGTGGAAGTCTTTGAAAATCGACTCCCGCGAAACCATTCACCTGCAAATCGCAGAGTACTGGCGCCAGCCACCATTCGTCGTCACCGGACGAAGGAGCGGGCTCGATGGCTCGAACATGATCCGCGTCCCTGGAAATCGAAACCGTTTCCCGGTTGTCCAGTCGGCGTGCTCGCAGGATGGGCCAGGATTCCCCCATGAACGGAGTGTTTCGGCGATCTCAAGCTGAGCCGGGCCGGGCCAATCCCAGCTTTAACTCACCTTGCGCAGTTTGGTGACGCGCCCCACCGAAACCCACTCCACAACGAAAATGTTCCCATCCCGGTCGAAGCACGCGTCGTGGGGGTGGATGAAACGCCCGGCCTCCCAGGTCTCCGGCTTGGTCCGCATGATGAAACCACCCTGGCCGCCTTTGTTGAGCACGCGATCCGTCCATGCCTGGTCGTAACCCAGGTGGTCGATCAATCGATTGTCTTTGTCGAAAAGCGAAACGCGCGCGTGCAAATCGGGACACATGAGCACATCGCCTCGCGTGTCCAAATGCGCCGGATAGCTCAGTCCTTCCACCGTCGAAACGTATTTTCCATCCAGCGTAAAATTCTCGAGCCGGGCGTTGGCCCGGTCGCACACACAAATCAGAGGATCGCGCCCGGACCGGTTGTCCACCCACAAACCGTGCGGGGTTTGAAATTTTCCATGCTGTTCACGCCCCCCCTTGCCACCAAAGGTGGAGAGAAACCGGCCGTCCTCACTGTAACGATGAATGTAGCCCGTGCCGTATCCGTCGGCGATGTAGAAGCTGCCGTCCGACGGGTGAAACGCGACGTTGGTGGGAATGAATTCTTTCCGGTTCTTGTAAACTCCCGCTTCCCACGGGGTGCTCAGCGCCCAGACGATCTCCCCCTTGGTCGTCGTCTTGGTGACGAGATTCGCCCAGGTGTGGGTGAGATAAAGATACTCGGTCCCCCCTTCCTTCCGAATGTCGATGCCATGGCCCACGGTGTGGATGTTGAAGGCGCTGTATTCACTGCCGAAGCTCCGCACAAACTTGCCCTGGGGATCGAAGACCACGATGCAGTCCTGATGGCGCAGCCCGGACGGGCCCGTGTTGTTCTTCACGTAAATGAAACCGGCTTCGTCCACCGCGACACCGTGAGTCTCTCCCCACTTCAAATGCGAGGGAAGTTCGCCCCAGCCGTGATGGCATTCATACGTGTGCTCCCCTTTGCCGATGATCGCGGGCTTGCTCCTGCTCTTGTCTTGCGCTCGCAGATAAGGGGCCGACATCGCGGCCAAAGCCGAAACCGCGCTGGTCTGAACGAAAGCTCGCCGGGTCTGAGTGGAAGGTTGCGTGGTCATGGGTGACTCTTAGGCTTCGACAAGCGCGCTGTCGAGTGGAGAAAATCAGCCTGCCTCACCCTCAAAGAGTGGACCCGGCCGGTTATTCCGGTTTGGAGAGACCCCAGCCCACGCTCGATTCGATTTCGAACCGCGACGGCATCCGGGCACCGGGTTCCAGAAATTGAGGACCGCACTTGCCTTGCCTTGCCCGCCCGCTTTTAATCCGGGCGTGTCACAGCAGCAAACTTTGCGCGAATCCGCTTCGCTCTCCGGCATCGGGTTGCACAGCGGCAACAAGGTGCAGATGACACTTCATCCCGCGCCCGGGGACACTGGCATTCGCTTTCGCCGGGTCGATTTGGAGGGCAAACCGGAAATTGAGGCGTCGGTGGACAATGTGGGCGAAACAAACCGCTCCACCACCCTCGCCAAAGGCAACGCTCGCATCCACACGGTCGAGCATGTCCTTTCGGCGTTCGCGGGACTGGGCATCGACAACGCCATCGTGGACTTGGACGCCAATGAACCCCCGATCGGGGATGGCAGTTCACGCTGGTTTGCGGAGGCCTTGCTGCGGGCCGGAGTCATCGCCCAACCCGAGAAGCGAAACCCACTGGTGGTCTCGACTCCGCTGGAAATGCAATGCGGCGATTCGCTCATGACTGTATTTCCCTCGGACCGTTTCCGCATTTCCTGCACCAGCTCGGACAAGGCCGGGCGTTTCACCCAGTTCCATACCCTCGACGTCACGCCTGAAACCTGGCGGAAGGAGATCGCGGATGCCCGGACGTTCTGCTTCTACGAGGAAATCGAGTTCTTGATCAAAAACGGGTTGATTAAAGGAGGCAGCCTCGAAAATGCCATCGTCATCCGCGATGATGCCGTGCTGACCACGGAACCCCTGCGCTTTCCCGAGGAATTCGTTCGCCACAAAATCCTCGATATCGTCGGGGATCTCGCCTTGATGGGGCGCCCCATGCTGGGACATGTCGTGGCGATGAGACCGGGCCATCGCGCCAACTGCGAATTGGCCAAGCTCCTCCTAGAACAGGCGCGAAAACCCAAAGCCGCCGCCCAAGCCTTCGCCCCCCCCGAGAAAGCCGTGCCGCCCACAGCCAAAGACACCCCGCCCGCCACGCCTCCTCCCGCGGGTTGCGTGATGGACGTGGACGCGATCATGAGAACGCTGCCGCATCGCTACCCTTTCCTGATGGTGGACCGCATTCTCGAGGTCGAAGGCAACCGGATCAAGGCCCTCAAGAACGTCAGCATAAACGAACCTTTCTTCGCGGGGCATTTCCCGGGCCACCCGATTATGCCCGGCGTGCTTCAACTCGAAGCGATCGCGCAAGTCGCGGGGATCCTCATGCTGCGCCAGGCCGAGAACACCGGCCGCCTGGCCTATTTCATGTCGGCCGAAAGCGTCAAATGGCGAAAACCCGTGCGGCCCGGAGACCATCTGGTCATCGAGGTCGAGTTGACGAAAACGCGCGGAAAAATCGGACGCGCAAAAGGGGTGTGCTCCGTGGCCGGCGAGGCCGTGAGCGAGGCCGAGGTGACCTTCATGCTGGTGGAGGGCTGACGCTCGCATGATTCACTCGACCGCGGTTATTCACCCCGGCGCCCGCCTCGGCGATGGTTGCGAGATCGGCCCATACTGCATCATCGGCGAGCATGTCGAACTCGGACCCCGCTGCCGCTTGCATTCCCACGTCGTCCTCGATGGCCATACGGTCCTTGGCGCGGATAACGAACTCTTCCCTTTCGCTTCCATCGGCCTCAAAACGCAGGACCTCAAATGGAAGGGTGGGACCACCTGGACCCGGGTTGGGGATCGGAACACCTTCCGCGAGCACGTCACGGTTCACAGTGCCACGGGGGACGGCGAATCGACCGTGGTAGGATGCGATAATCACATCCTGGCCTACTGCCATCTGGCTCACAACGTTGTCCTCGGAAGCCACGTGATTATGTCGAACGTGGCCACGCTGGCAGGCCATGTCTTGGTAGAGGATCATGCCGTGATCGGAGGACTCGCCGCAGTCCATCAATTCTGCCGCATTGGACGCCTGTCCATCGTGGGAGGTTGCTCCAAGGTGGTGCAGGATGTGGCGCCATTCATGATGGCCGATGGCAATCCAGCGGAAACACGCGGACTGAACAAAGTGGGATTGGAACGCCGCGGCGTGGATGCGGAGACCGCGTCAGCGCTCAAACAGTGCTACAAGCTGCTGTTCCGGGAAGGCCTGACCTTAGGCAACGCCATCGCCCGCATTCGCGCCGAAATCACGGTCCGCCCCGAAGTCGAATCGTTGCTGCAATTTGCCACCTCCTCCCAGCGGGGTCTGTGCCGCTCGCGGAGCTGAATCTCCGCGACGTTCGTCGCGCCCGGGACTTCCACATCGAATTCTCGCACTCGCGTTTCCGACTGCACGATCGAGCCTCCCAGCACTGCTCAAGATGCGAAGCGAGGCCGTGCGCGGAGCACCAGCCGCCGCGGCCGACCATGCACTTGGCGCCCTTGCCTCCCGATGCGCCAGCATTACATCCGCAGGAGAATCGCTGGAACGAACCCTTACCGCTTGGCCTTCGCTTGTTCGTTTCATCTTGAAGGCATAGTGGAATGAGCACTATTTCACGCGGATTCGATTGTTCTTCGGGTTGTGCTCCAACTCACACAAGCCGAGCGCTTCCATCAGTGGCGGGACATACACGTCGAAGCGGCCACGCAACCCTTTCTTGAGTCCATACCAGCCTCCGACCGGGTTCTTCGGGGAGCGGCCCCAGGCCTCGACGGTCCCTTCCTTGGCGGGTTTCTGTTCGTCCGCCCCGCCCAAGTCCATCCAATCGCCGTGGGCCTTGAGCATGGAATGGAGGTCTTGCAGACATCGGGCATCATAATGAAGAACGGTCTTACCCACGGTACAGACGAGAATCGGCATTCCATCCTTGGTGTCCGTGTGCATGGTAAATTACGCTGTGCCGGGAGGCATCTTGAGTGGCAATGGATTGTCTTTGGTTCTGTTGAATGGGGCTATAAGCTGTTTCCGTTTCGTGTTGTGTTCAACAAGAGCGTGAGCAGTGGCCTAATTAATGACCAGCGACGCCCCCGGTGGTGGAGTTGGGGCGCACGTTGCGCTCACACTTGAGCGGCTTAAGAAGCCGCGAAAGGAATTGAGCCGAAGGGCCGAGCGAGCGGGCGCGAGCGAGTCCAACTCCCGCGACAATCGAACGCACGGCCGAGAGGCGGTTCGCCCTTTCGTGAAGCGCAACATCTCGTGTTTTGTTCTCGTTTCCAGCGTCCTGGTTAGGCGTTCGTCGAATGGGATCGAGCTGCATCATGCCCGTTCGGTTCTCGGGCAGCGTGAACGCTGCATGCTCAATGTGCAAGACGCGGCGATGCTCCGCGCGGGTGGAGCGACTGGACGCATGGAGCAGCCATGCACGCATGAGCAGAGCGTCGCCAGCGGACACCTTACCAAGAAACTCCGGGCACTCGGCGCGTAGCTGCTGAATGCGCTCGGCTGAAAGACGACCCAGCCGATGCGAGCCGGGCAGGACACGCAAAGCACCGTTGGACTCGTTGGCGTCGTCGAAGTGAAGTCGCACGGCAAGCATTTGCTGGAGAAGATCGACCGGCGGCTGGACTTGCGGAATGCCATCCTTCGTGCTGCACGGGCCGAAGCCGGGCACGTTGGCGCAGGCGCGAAGCGCCAGCGATAAGTCTTGGTGCCAAGGAACCATCCAATTTGTCTCGGGCGACTTGTCGAAGTAAATCGCGCGAACTGGAAGCGGCTCCGGCGCGCTCACTGGAGCCGCCTGGTTCGGTGTTCTCCGCTCCAACAGGACGTCCCAACCCAGCCCAGGGTAAGCCCCGAGTCGTCTTGGTGGCTGAGCCACTCTGCCGACCCCATCGGGATGCCAAGATCTGGCCCAGCGTCGAACTGGAACGTATCGCAGGACTGAACTGTCCGTGATACGATGCCCTCGACGTTCTCTCTGCGTCCTTCGCGGCCTCTGCGCGAGGAAAAGCAAAAGGCCTCACACCCGACCCGCAACGCGGCGCGCTCCGGAATCCACCCAAGACGACCAAGGGAGCAAATCAGAGATTTCTGTCCCTAGCGAACTCGCACGCGAGTTTACCCGGATGATCCCTGGCCGAGAGGACGGCTTAATGATAGTGAAACGTGAATCGAACGTCTCGGTAGTCGCGTCCAATTTCCCGGCGCATTTCAGGCGGCCACTTGGCGTAAGGGGAGGGATCTTCGACCGCCTTCTGGCAGATCAAAGCCCAGAAATCGCCGACGTCGTTGTCCCTGACGCGCATATCGGTAATGCGTCCGTCGTGATGCAACCGGAACTCAAGCATTACCCGGCCGGAACGTTCCAAGGCATACTGGCGGTCTACCAGGAGGTCATACCATCGCTGCTGCACGGCTGCGACCACCGCCGCGTCGTAACCTCCAAAGGATCGTCCGCTGACATCGAGCAACGAGACTTCAGAAGCCCGATCCACCCCGCCCTCTTGTTGAATCGCATTACCCTCGATCAAACCGCGGCGCTGTCGCGCCTCCGCCAGATTGCGCGGGCGCTCCTTGTTCTGGGGCGGGCGGGATGGAGCGCTTGACTCGCCCATCCCGCGATCCGCGTTCACCTGCGGAGCGGCCTTGGCAAATTCCAAGTTTCCCGCGTCCAGGGCGGGACGGGGCAACGGACGAACCTCGGGCACCGGCTTCAAAGTCTCCACCGGGGCGGCGGCCACGGGAGCAGGCACCAACGGTTGGGCATCGAGTTTCAAGGTCTCGAAGGTTTTCATCACCTTGTCCTGCGTGCCCTCGATGCGCGGCGATTCCGAAACCGGCCGCGGGTTGGGATTCGCGGCTTTCGTGGAATGACTCGAGTAATACAAGGCGCTTTTCGGAGGCGTTTCCTCGGCCTGTGCGGGATCGACCTCGACAAACAACAGCGGGGTCTCCCGGTACTCCTCCCGAGCAGTCTCAGCGGAGGGTCGTACTTCCATCGGCAAGTTCATCGCGTTTTCGATGAGAGATCGAGCCGGACTGAAAGACGTCAAACCGGCGTGGTAGGCCCACTCCATCACTCCGAAGAGGACCAAATGGATCAAAACCGAAATCAACAGGGCACGCGTCAACGTCCGGCGCTCTCGTTCGCGCCACGCATCCTCTGTTCTGTTCAAAACGCCAACCACACCCCCATGTTCCTAAGGAAAGGGGCGCCTGGCAACGGCAACCTTGCCCGCGTTGACACAGCCCGTGTATCCCGATGTTGTTGGTAGGGCGGGCCTGTCCCAGCCCGCCGCCCACGGGATGCAAAACATCTTGCTCCGGCGGCGCGCCGGGACGGACGCGCCCTACCTGCATCAACGGCAACATCGGGATGCACCGTGACACAGCCCTGTCCGCGTCCAAGCCGGACTTCACCCCTCCCAGGCCTCCCCCGCCTCCCGACCACTCGCCGAGGCGCCTCCGTGGATCAGAGTTTCCATAGAACCGCTTGATCAAGAAGGGAAAATCGAGTCCACTCAACGGTCAAAATGCTCCCGATTCTCCCATGCCTCCAGCGATTCACCCTTGGGGCGCTGGGGTGCCTGCTTCTTTCGTTGGGGCACGGTGCGGACTGGGAAAAGACATGGTTGACGGAAGTCGACCCTATTCTCGACCGGCATTGCGTGAAGTGCCATGGGGGCGTCCGACAACGAGGCGGACTCGATGTTCGCTCCCTCGAAACCCTGCTCCGCGGAGGGGATCAAGGTCCGGCGCTTGTTCCAGGCCAATCTGCCCAAAGCCGCCTTTATCTTTTCACCCATTCCGACGCGGACACAGTCATGCCGCCGGACGGGCGCCCCCGGCTTTCACCAAGCGACCGGGAAAAGATTCGGTCTTGGATCGACCATCTCCCAGTTCCCGCCCAGACCCCCGGACTCGTCGCCGAACAGGCTTCCACGTATGTCAACTGGCTCAAAACCCAATCCAAACCCGGCTGGCGTCCCAATCCGTCGCTGCCGATCGAGGAGGTCATCGATGGTTTTGTCAGGCGCGGCTGGAAGGCGCGGGACGTCGTGCCGGCCCGGGTCGCGCCCGATGCCGCGTTTGTCCGCCGCGCCTACCTCGACTTGGCGGGTCGCATCCCAACCCTGGACGAGCTGCGGCGCCATCTGGAAAACCGCTCCTCCAACAAGAGGGAGTTGCTCATCGACTCGCTGATCGGAAGCGAGGATTACGCCCGCCGGTTGCGTGACGTCTTCGATGTCACCCTGATGTCGCGCGCAACCGCGGCCTCGACCAAGAGCCGGACCGATTCTCAATGGCACGAATTCCTTCAAAACTCGTTCCGCTCGAACCGGCCGTGGAACGAGATCGTGCGGGCCATGGTCCTCGCCCGTCCCACCCAAGCTCCGGACCGTGGCGCGCATTGGTTTCTCTATGAACGCCGGGATAATCACCAAGCCGCGGTCGAAGCCCTTGCTCCCGTCGCCTACGGGATGCGCATCGATTGTGCCCAATGCCATAACCATCCGCTTTCGTGGGAAATCGAGCAACGGCACTACTGGGGCATGGTCGCCGCCTTGAAACGGAGCAAGAATGTGGACAGCGCCGCGGGACCCGGCGTGGCGGAGTCCGCCATCGGCGGTTTCGTAAACTTCTCGAACCTGAAGAAGGAATCGCAACCGGCCCTCCTCGTTTTTCCCAATGGCCGCGAAGTCGCGGAGGTCCGTCCAGAGGCCCAGGAGAAGGAAGTCGACCGCAACGAATTGTATCTCGTCCCGCCACCCCCGGAAAAACAACCTCCCGAGCGCCCCTCGGTTCCGATCATCTCGAGGCGAGAAGCGCTGGCCGGCTCGATCTGTGACAACAATCCACTCCTCGCGCGCGCTTTCGTCAACCGGATCTGGGCTCTGCTCATGGGACGGGGCTTTGTTCATCCCGTGGACCTCATGGATTCCAAGCATCCTCCCAGTCATCCGGAACTCCTCGACTGGCTGAGCCGGGATTTCGAAAGAAGTGGGTACGACGTCAAGCGTCTGGTTCGCGGCATCACCCTGTCGCTCCCCTACCGGCTTGATTCGAAACGGTCCGGTTCCAGGCCCCCGTCGGCGGCCGAAGCCTTCGCGACCGGACTGGAAAAGCCTCTGACCGCCGAACAACTTTTCTCCTCGTTGCGCGTGCTGGCCGGCACGTGGAACCAGGCGCTTTCAGATGAAGAGACCCGGCTCCTCCCGGTCCTCACGGAACGGTTCCCTGAAGTGATGCCGGTCGATTACCAGTTCACCTTGCAGCAAGCCATGTTTCTCTCGAACAACCCCGACTTCCATCGCCTCCTCACCCGGTCTGGACCCGGGGAGCGTGAGACGGTTCCGGAACTTTTTCGGCGCATGGTCGGCCGCGAACCCTCGCGCGAAGAACTTCAGGCCGTCCTGCGCTGGGGCGGCCCGGACCCGAGCCGGCGCATGGCTCGAGCTCAATGGGCCCTCGCCACCAGCCCGGAATTCTTGTTGAATCACTAAATGCCCCGACGACGACAAGTTGCGGAAACCAAGCCGGGCCACTGCCCGGTGGCAGAGCATCGTTTTCATCGACGACTGTTCCTGGAGGGGCTCGCGGGAGCGGGGATGCTCTCGCCCTTGAGCTGGAGCGGACTTTTCAACCAGCCGCTTTTTGCCGAATCGGCCCGCAAACAGCAGAAGCACTGCATTCTGCTCTGGCTCTGCGGCGCTCCCAGCCAGTTCGAAACTTGGGATCCCAAGCCCGCCAGCATTTACAGCGGGCCGTTTCGAAGCATCCCCACCCCAATCCCCGGAGTGCATTTCAGCGAACTCATGCCGCGCACCGCCTCCATCGCCGGCAAGTTGTCTGTCGTGCGGTCGATGAAGACGCGCCCGAACGAGCATTTTCAGGCCATCGACCTGTTGAATCGCGGGGCGGATCCACGCGCTCCATTCATCCGCCCCACCTTGGGTGCCGTGCTGGGGCAGCAGCTCGGCCAACTCGACAGTCCGATACCCAATTTCATTCTGCTCGACCCCTGCCCCGAAGGGAACGAGTTCAAAGCGTTCAAAGCGGGAAATTGGGCGGGCTGGCTGGGAGCCGAATACGGACCCGTCCGCGCCGGAGGCGAATTCAAAATTCCTGATGTCAACCGGCTGGCCGACATGACGACCGAAGATCAGGAAGAGCGCGAGGCTTTGCGGCGCTTCCTTTCCAAGAAGTTTGAGAATGAGCGCCGAAGCGCGTCAGCCCGGGCACAGGACGCCGCATTTGCCAGAGTGAAGGGCTTGATGAGCTGCGCCCATTTGTTCGATTTGGAAAAGATCCCCGCCAAAGACCGGGCGCGTTACGGACCTGGAATGTTCGCGCAACAGACTCTGCTCGCCCGCCACTTGGTTGAAAACGGGGCTCCTTTCGTCATGGTCGCCAACGGCATGACCTGGGATTGTCACGTGTTTCACCACGAAATCTACCAAATGCTCGTGCCGGAACTCGACAACGTCATCTTCCAGTTAATCACGGATCTCGAGGAACGCGGACTGCTCGACAAAACCTTGGTGGTCATGATGGGAGAATTCGGGCGAACCCCATGGATCAACTCGAGCCGGGGACGGGATCATTATCCGGATGCCTGGAGCCTGGCCATGGCCGGATTGGGCGTGAAGAAGGGTGCCGTCGTCGGTGCCACCGACCCGGACGGAGTCGAAGTGGTCGAGCATCCCTTCGATGAGAAGAACTTGTTCGCCACCATTTTCACAGCGCTGGGCATCGACCCTTATGCGCTCTATGACCTCCCCGGTTTGCCCACGTTTCATCGTGTCGAGGACAAGGCCGAACCCATCAGGCAAATCCTAATCTGAACCTGCCGTCATGGCTGAATCCGCGACCCCCACAACCTTCAAGTCCGAGCTCGTTCAGGAAATCAAGCTCCCCTCGGCGGTGCTCGATGCGGACCTGGATGAAACGAGGCTCTACGCGGCTTGCCTGGATCGCGGCTGCTACGAAATCGATCTCGAATCCTCGAAATTCGAAAAGATCGGCGCGCATGAGAGCTACGCCAGCGGCGCGAAACTGAAACCGGGGGTCCTGATCACCAGCGGCTACGATGGAACCATCCTCTGGCACGATCTCAGGAACCGGCGCGTCTCGCACCGCGTCCAGGCTCATCGTTTCTGGTCCTGGCAGCTCGCGCTTTCGCCCGATGGCCGGAGGGTCGCGAGCGTCACGGGCCAGTATCTGGCGGGAGGAGAAAAATACGAGCCCGCCCCGGAAACGGAACCCAGCGTCCGCCTTTACGACGCCTCAAACGGAAAAGAACTCGGAGCCTTCTCCCACCATCCGCCGGTGCTGTCCGTGGCCTTCTCCCCGGATAGCCATCATGTCGCAGCCGCCAACATGATGGGTGAGATTCGAGTTTGGGAGACGGCCTCAGGCCGTGAGCAGGCGCGATGGACCACTCCGGACTTCACTTCCTGGGGGATGATCAAGAGCCATCACTATGTCGGTGGAATCTTCGGGTTGGCCTTCGCCCCCAATGGAAGTGAAGTGCTCGCCTGCGGCATGGGCCCCATGCGGGATCCCATGGCTGGAAACGGCAAACAAACCTGGCAGAAATTCGCCTGGCGGGAGAATCCCCCACGGAAAACCGGCGAGATCGCGGATCAAGATCGGGGGAACGGGCTCATGGAATGCCTGGCCTTCCATCCCAGTGGCCGATGGTTCGCCATGGCCGGAAGGCTGGCGCAGGGCAAATGGAATGTCGCCCTGTTCGATGCCATGACCGGCGCCCTTGCGCACAGCCTCGACGCCAAGATGCGAGTCACCCGCGCCTTGTTCAATCGCTCGGGCGACCGCCTCATGCTCTGCGGGGCCGTGGGACAAGAAAAAAAGAAGAACGAAAAGCTGCCGTTTGGACGGATCAAAATCTATCGGCTGGACCAAGCCTCTTGATCCAGGTCGATCGAGATTTTCTGGGCGGCATCGAGTCCATCCGCCATCCTCACCCTTGCTTTGAAAGGGCGCGCCGATCACGGCGCTTCCACACGCGTAAGCCCGCACGCCGCGATCTCCAACTGCCCGGCGGCCCGGCGGGTGAAGAACGAGGCCCATGGATGCACTCCACGCGCCCGGTTCCCTTCGTCGCCCCGCAGGCTGGGCCGCCTGCGCCACAGCAGACAGGGCTGTCGGCGTCACCACGACAACCCGGTCACCGACAACCTCTGGAGGCACCGGTTCGAGGACTCCTCACTTTTTGAGGATTGCCAGCGCGGTTCGCTCTGAGAAGAATGGGCTCATCATGACCGCCCCATTTCTCTCCATCGTCCGTACCTTTGCCGTTCCGGATCAGAACCCCCAAGGGCCCGCTAAAACTTCACCGAGAATCGAACAACCCCGGTTCAAGGGAAGGAGCCCCTTCCTTTGTGCCTGGCCAGAACATCGTCTCGCCATGGTCGCGCTGAGTTTCCTGGCAGCCTCGGGGTGGTTCCTTGCCACCCATGCCAGGGCTGACGCGCATTGGCCGCAGTGGCGCGGACCTCACGCCAACGGCAGCCTCACCCAGGGCCATTATCCCGCAAAATGGTCTGCCGACCAGGTGCGCTGGAAATTCGAACTCCCAGGGAAAGGGGGATCCAGTCCCATCGTGTGGAACCAGTCCATCTTCCTCGCCACTCCAGCCGAAGGCGAAGACGCCATCCTGGCATTGGATTTGGAGGGCAAGCAGCGATGGATCAAGAAACTCGGCAAGGAAAGCCCGCCGAAACACCGCACCCTGGGCTCGAGCTGCAACTCCACGCCCGCCACCGACGGTCGCTCGATCTTCGCGTATTTCCGCAGCGGACGCTTCGTATCGCTCGGTTTGGATGGTTCGGTGAAGTGGTCGCAAGACTTGTCTGCTCGATTCGGACCCGAACAGTTGTTCTGGGATCAAGGAAGCTCGCCGGTGCTGACCGAGCGCGAGGTCATTCTCGCGCGAATGCACCAGGGAGACTCCTGGGTGGCAGGCTTCGACAAAGTTTCCGGCGAGATGAAGTGGCAGGTGAAACGGAACTACAAGGTTCCGGCCGAGAACGACAATGGCTACACCACTCCGGTGTTTTTCGAACACCGCGGACGCAAGGCCTTCGCCGTCTGGGGAGCCGATCATTTGACCGCCCACAGCGCTGACGACGGCAAACTCCTTTGGTCGTGCGGCCAGTTCAACCCGGAGGGCACGGGCTACTGGCCTGCCATCGCCTCCCCTATTTTGACAGGCCAACTCGCCATCGTGCCGGTCGGGCGGGATGATCGACCCGGACAAGCTCGCGTCCACGCCATTCGTTTGGACGGCGCCGGGGACGTCAGCGGGAGCCATCGCGTGTGGAAACGCGACGACGTGGGTGTATTTGTGGCCACGCCGGTGGAGTTCGGCGGACGCGTGCTGCTGTTGCGTCATCGCGGCGAAGTTGTTTGCCTCGACCCGGCCACTGGCAAGACCCGCTGGACCGGCGAGTTTCCCAGAGGCACCGCGAGTTATTATGCCTCGCCCGTGGTCGCCAATGGCATCCTCTATGCCGCGCGCGAGGATGGCGTCGTTTTTTCGGCTCGAGTCGGCGACAGCTTCGAGTTCCTCGGCGAACAACCGATGGGGGAAAGGGTGCTCGCCACCCCCACCCCGGCTTTGGACCGCCTTTTCATTCGGGGAGACAAGCACCTCTTCTGCATCGCGAAATAGAGTTCCCATCCCCCCGCCCTGCCCTATGCATCGCCTACATCCTCCCGCGCGCCTTCCCGTCATCACACGCAGGGATTTCCTGGGAAGATCCCTCTGTCTGGCCGCGGGCGCCGCAGCGGCCCCGCGCATGGGGACCTTCGCCCAGGATTCTCGGCCGCTCAAAATCGCCGCCATTGTGACGGAATACCGTCCCTGGTCGCACGCCGACGTCATCATCGGGAAATTCATTCAAGGCCTCAAATTGGACCTGTCGCCGCGTTGGACGCCGATTCCCGTACGCGCCATGTATGTGGACCAATTCCCGGCCACGGACATGAGCCGGGCTCTGGCGCGCCAGTACGGATTCCCCATCGTCAAGACGATCGAGGAGGCCATTCTGGATGAGAAAGGAAAATTGGCCGTGGACGGCGTGCTTCTGATCGGCGAGCACGGAGATTATCCTTCCAACGAACGCGAACAACATCTCTATCCTCGCCGCCGTTTCTTCGAGGAAACCGTGGCCGCGTTTCAAAGGGCCGGACAAGTGGTGCCGGTGTTCAACGACAAACACCTGGCAGCGCGATGGGAGGACGGCAAGTGGATGTACGAGAAGGCGCGCGAGATGAAGATTCCGTTCATGGCGGGATCTTCTCTCCCGCTGACGTGGCGGAGACCCTGGCTGGAAATCCCCGTCGGCACTCCGATGGAATCGGCCTTGTCGGTCGGATACGGCGGCCTGGAATCGTATGGGTTCCATGCCCTGGAAACACTCCAGTGTATGATCGAACGGCGGCAGGGCGGCGAATCCGGCGTGGTCGCGGTCCAGTGCCTTGAAAACAAGGCGGTCTGGGAAGCCATGCGCGCCGGACGATTCTCCCGGGATCTGCTCATGGCGGCGTTGAGCCGCAACCAGCCCCGAGTGGAAGGGGACATCGAAAAGCTTTGCCCGAAGCCTGCCGCCTACTTCATCGAGCACGCCGATGGCTTCAAGTCCGTATGCCTCATGCTCAACGGGGTGGCCCGGCAATTCCTGTTCGCCGCGAAGTTGCAGGGCGACGCAGGTTTCGTTTCGACCCAGTTCTGGCTTCAAGAACCCACCTTCGGACATTTCGATTACTTGTCGAACGCCATCATGACCATGGTCCGGACCGGGAAATCGCCGTATCCAGTCGAGCGTACGGTGCTGACCACCGGCATGCTTTCGACCGCGATGGACTCACGCTTCGAGCGTCATCGGCGGATTGAAACTCCGGATCTCAAGATCCCCTACGAACCGGTGGACCACGCCCTGGGAGCGTACCGCCACACCGAGGCTTCGAACCCACGCGATGGCGGCTGGGTTCAACTGTTCAACGGCAAGGACCTCGACGGGTGGCGTGAGAATCGCTTCAAACACGAACCCCGATGGACGGTCAAAGACGGCGTTCTGACCGGTCACGGAGGCCAGGGCTATCTGGCCACGCTGGAATCTTACGGGGATTTTGAATTATTCGCGGAGGTCCGGATCACCGACACCGCGGGTGGACGCGGCAACAGCGGGATCTACGTGCGCTGCCAGCCTCACTTGAACCGGTCGCAGGAATACCCGCCTGGTTATGAAGTCCAGTGCGATCACTCGGACACGCGCAACTACACCGGCAGCATTTACAACCTGGGAGTGCCCGGCGCTGCAGCGCCCAAACCGGCTGTTCAAGACGGCGATTGGTTCACGCTGCGCGTCCGGGCGAAGGGCAACTCGCTGCGTTCGTGGGTGAACGGAACTCTGGCGGCGGACTGTGTGGATCCTCAAAACCGGTTCGAGTCCGGTTACATCCTGCTGCAATTGCATCACAAGACCGGCAAAGTCGAATTCCGCGAAGTGCGCGCCCGCCGAATGGACAAGTCGGCTTGATTAAACCGAAGGCTGGCTTGAGGCCGCCGCAGCCGGAGAGACGACCTCGCGAAGTGCCACGAGGGTTCCGACGAATTACATGAAGATCATGTGGCTGCCGGTGTATTCTTTGGAAACCCACTGGCCCAAGCTCAACTGCACAAAAACGAGCATGGTCGCCAGCCACACAGGCCGTGCTCGACCCACGAACTCCAGTTTCACCAACGCACCCAAGGCGAGGAGAAACGCGGCCACTTCAGAAACAGCGAGGATCCAGAGGGACGCTTTCAAGCCCGGGAAAACCGCAAGCCAGGTAGCACCGAATTTATCCCCAAACCAGGGAGGAATGCCGCTTCGAATCTTGTCCCAGCCGGTCACTCCCCACACCGTCAGGAACAACAAATTGATCGCCAGCAGGATCAAGGGTCGCTGCCACTTCGGCCACTCCACAGGTTGAGTCGTCATGTCATTTCCCGGTCTAGTGTGCTGTTCATGAATTGGGTGGGCCTTTGCGGTCAAGGGTTTTGGCCGTGGGCGAGGCGCGACGAAGGAGCCTATCCGCAGAGATACGTGACGGAGGAGCAACGAAGCTCACGGCCGAAAGACTCGCCGCCCGAAGGGTTGCGCCGCTTGGGCGGTTCTGGCGTTGTTGCTCCTCGGTCACAGACCGCTGGCGGGTATGCTCCCTCGTCGCGCCGAGACAGAACCGCCAAAGCAGCGCAACAAATGTCCACCCAATTCATGATCAGCACACTATTTCGAAGCTTGATCCAAGGCTTGCAGCACCACGTCCGGGGTGAGCAGCAGCTCGGGTAACACGATCGGCGGCTTGGACGCATCTTTCGGATAGACGAGGTTGAGCGGAACACCCGCCCGGCCGTGCTTGTTCAATTCCGCCACGATTTCCTCGGACTTTTCAGGGCTGTTTTCCGCCAGGGCCACCGCGTTGATTTCCTTGAGCTTTTTCCGAACGGCGTCCACTTCGATGGCGCGGCGCTTGTTCAGCTTGCAGGTGAGGCACCATTTCGCGGTGAAGTCCACGAACACGGGACGGCCTTCGCGGCGGGCTTGCGCGACGGCCTCGTGACTCCACGGTTGCCAGGGAATGCCGGTTAATTTCCGGGACGCGGGCTTCCTCCATTGGATCTCGCTTTCCAGGATCCAGCCCCAGGCGAGACCGGCAATCAGGAGCGACAGGCCCATGGACAGACTTCGGCGGGAGGAGCCCCTTTGCACAAACGCGCCCCAGATCCACGCGGCCAACGCAACCAGCACCAGGAACAAACCAAGCCACAAATCTCCTCCATCACCGTAGAAATCAGCGGCCAGCGTGAACAGCCACACGGCGGTGGCGATCATGGGAAACCCCATGGCGATCTTGAAACGCTCCATCCACAGGCCCGGCTTCGGCAGAAACTTGAGCCAGGCGGGCTCCCAACAGAGCGCCACATAAGGCGCAGCCAGACCGAGCGCGACACACGAGAAGATCAACACGGTCACGCTCGAAGGCTGAGTAAAGGCGAATCCGAGCGCCGCGCCCAGGAACGGTGCGGTGCAGGGCGTCGCCAGCACCGTCGCCAGCACGCCGTTGAAAAACGCGCCGACGGAGCCTTCCTTGGAAGCCAGCTGGCCGGCCGCGCCCAGGGCTCCGCCTCCCACGGTGACTTCGAAAACCCCAAAGAGGTTGAGTCCCACCAGCATGACCAGCGTGGTCAGGCACACGAGCATGATGGGATTCTGAAATTGCATGCCCCAACTCGCCGCCATGCCAGCCTTCTTCACGGCAATCACAACTCCGGCCAAGACCAGAAACGATACCCAAACCCCCAATCCATAAATGAGCCCGAGTTTGCGCGTCTCCGACTTGGAGGCGCCGCCATGTCCCACAAAACCCAATACCTTGAGCGCAATGACCGGGAGTACACAGGGCATGAAATTGAGGATGAACCCGCCCAAGACCGCAAAGGCCATCCACACCGGCAATCCCCGGCTCGATCCAGCTCGATCCGCGTTCGCTCCCCCTGCTGGACCCCCTGCCCCAGTTGATTTGATCCCTTTGGGAGTTAACGTGACGCTCCATCCACGAACTCCGCCCGAAGCTTCCTTCCAAGCCAGAACCCCGGCCAACGTTTCAGGCCATTGGCCCCGAGCGGTCTTGATCTCCTTGGAAATCCGAAGCCCCCGGCCCTGCTTGACGGCAGGCGAAGTGGCTCCGGCCACTTCAACGTCTTGGGGGGGTAAAGGATAAAAATCAAATTGTTCCACGCCCGTTGGAGGTGACCAATCGATATGGAGCACGCGGTTCGTTCCCCGCGCCTCCCATCCGGCTTCAACCGCAGCATCGCTCGACTTGGAGGGAAGACGTTGTCGCCAAACTTCAAATCGCGATCCGAGCCTGGCCTCGCCGTCGGCGGCCCCGATCACGAGCCTCCCGGAGATCCGGCCACTCCCCATCACGCACACTTTCTCGCACTCGAGCCAGTTGACCTTGGCCTTCAGGGGGTACTCGCCCGGAGCGATCGCGTCTTCCGCCCGCAACTCAACCAGCAGCGCTGCTTCGTCGTGATAAATGTAGGTCGTGATGTCGGAATCAACATACTTCTCGGGCGTGGGCCACTGGATGTTCCCCGCCGTGATTCCCGGCGGTAGTTCCCAGGCGATCTCCGTCGCCCCGCCGGATTCGCCGGGATGCTGCCAGTAGGTGTGCCAACCCGGCGGCATCGTCAGCACCACCGCGGCCGTCACCGTGCCGCCAGGACGAATCATGTCCCGCTCCAGAACAAGTTGGGCCTTGGTCTTGGTTCGGCTCTGCCCAAACAGCTCGGCCGCAAAACTCCCTTGCGAAGCCAGCACCAGGAACGCAAACAGGCTCGCGACAAACGGATTCATGGGTGGGATCATGGTTCAACTGGCCTTGTTAAAAAAAGCGATTTCTCGCCCGACCTCAGGAAACTCGATCGCAACCACTGCCTCGCCGGCTCGCCGGGGAACCGGACGGGCCAGGGCGTGGTTCACGCGAGCTCAGCGCGAGCCTTGCCAAGCGCGAGCCTTGCCAAACCAGAGGTGCATGTTGGAGTTTTATTCCCGCAATCATGAGCGATTCTGATCGAGCGACACTGCAGTGGCTGCGGACAGGCGATGAAGCCTTTGCCTCCATGCTGAAGGCGGTGCAGGACGCCCGTCGCTCGATCGAACTCGAAACCTACATTTATGCGCCCGGCCCGTTCTCCAATCAGTTGCGCGACAGCCTCGTCCTCGCCGCGCATCGCGGTGTCCAAGTGCGCCTTCTCATCGACGCGTGGGGATCGCAGGACTTGGATCCGGCCTATTGGGAACCGTTTCAGGACGCGGGGGGCCATTTCCGCTGGTTCAACCGTGGAGCGCTGGCGGGGCTCACGTTTCGAGACCATCGCAAGCTGCTGCTCTGCGACGGGAGGGTCGCGTTTACGGGCGGATTCAACATCGCTCCGGAATATGAAGGGGACGGAGTGAAAAGAGGCTGGCGCGATGTGGGGTTGCGCGTCGAAGGGCCGCTGGTCGAATCGTTGGGCGAGGGATTCGAGGCCATGTGGGAAGCTTCCTTGCTGCGCCATCCGCGGTTCATGCGCTGGCGCCGATCGTTAACCCGCCGGTTTCCACAATCGCATCGCCACGAAGTGCTGTGGGGATTCCCTGGGAGGGGTACGCACCCCTTCAAACAAGCGCTCCTGGAAGATCTCGATCAAGCGCAAGATGTCCGCCTGATGTCCGCCTACTTCCTCCCCACGCTCAGAATCCGCCGGGCGCTCTGGCGCGTCCTGCGTCGCGGCGGCCGCGTCAGACTGCTAGTGCCCGGAATCTCCGACGTGCCGATGTCCCAGTCCGCCACCATGTTCCTCTATGACAAATTGCTTCGATCGGGCGTCGAGTTGTTCGAATACCAACCCCAAATTCTGCACGGTAAATTGATCCTGATCGACAACGTCGTTTACGCCGGCTCTTCAAATCTGGACACCCGGAGTTTGAACATCAATTACGAGGTGATGTTGCGAATGACGGATCGCCGGTTGGTGGAAGAGGCCCGCTCGCTCTTTGATGGAGCCCTGCTCCACAGTCGCCGGGTGCAACTGAAGACTTGGCGGCGCGAACGGCCTTGGTACCGGCGCTGGCATCAGGCTTGGTCTTACTTGTTCCTCTCACGAATCGACCTCTACTTCGCCAAGAAAATGTGGCGCCGAAGCGGATGATCGGAACCGAAGACCCTCGCCCCGCGAGCGAATATCAAACCACAAACTCCAGTTCACGCACTTGGGGCACCAGCCCGCGCTCTTGCCCGGCTCCCAAAAACCGCCGGATGGATTCCCTGCCCTTTTCGCCATAATCCAGGGTCCAATGGTTCACGTACATGCCGACGAAGCGATCCGCCAGATCGATCCCCATGTCGCGGGCGTAACGCAACGCATGCGCGACCGCATCCAGCCGGTGATCGAGGCTGAACTGAATGCTTGAGGTCAGGAGGCGGGACACTTCGGACCGGACCTGGGGCGAGTGCCGCTTGTGGATGACATTCCCGCCCAAAGGCAACGGGAGCCCCTCCTGCTGGGTTCCCCACCAGACCCCCAAGTCCACACAAACCACCATGCCCTCCCTTTCGTAAGTCAATTGTCCCTCGTGAATGATGAGTCCAGACTCCGCAAGGCCCTCCTTCACCGCGGTAAAAATCTCGTCAAACGGGACGACGATCAGATCCAATTCATCCCCGCCCTTGCCCAGCCAAAGCTGCAAGGCGAGAAAAGCGCTCGTGAGGCGTCCGGGAATGGCAATGCGACCGCGAGCCACCTCGGATTTCGTGCGTGGACTCCTGGCTACCACCATCGGGCCATAGCCGTCCCCCATGCTCGCCCCGCTCGGCAAAAGCGCATATTGGGAGGCGATATGGGGATAGGCGTGGATGCTGACCGCCGAGATATCAAGTTCGCCCCGGGTGGCCCGCTCATTCAACGTTTGGATGTCCTGCAAGATGTGCTGAAATTGATAACCCGGAGTGGGCAGGCGTCCGCTGGCCATGCCGTAAAACATAAATGCGTCGTCGGGATCCGGAGAATGTCCCAGGGACAGCTGAAGCGTCTGATCCGAACTCGAGGTCGATTGCATGCGTCGCGTCCAGCCAGCCTAAAGAGGCCATTCAGGGTTGTCACTGTGGAATGAGCCCAAGACCTCGGGGTCCGTGTATCCACAGGTTTTTGGTGACCGGGTTGGCGTGGTCACGCAAACAGCCCTGCCTGCTGTGGCGCCGACTGTCCAGCCTGCAGGGCGACGAAGGGAACCCGGCGCGTGGAGAGCATGGAAGGGCCTCGTTCTTCACCCGCCGGGCCGACGGGCCGTCGGCGATACGGCAGGCTGGGCAGCCTGCGCCACACGACAGTCGACTCATGGAGGCATGGGGAGTAGCCCGGTGCATCCCGATGTTGCCGGTGATGCAGGTAGGGCGCGTCCGTCCCGGCGCGCCGCCGGAGCATGATGTTTTGCATCCCGTGGGCGGCGGGCTGGGACAGGCCCGCCCTACCAACAACATCGGGATACACGGGGAGTAGCCCTCATCCAAACTCCTTGTTTGAATTCGCAGTGCGAGTCTGGCACAACACCGCGCCATGCATCGCTTTCACTACCTACGAGGCCAGTTGCACTGCGAGTCCGTGTCCGTTGAGGATCTGGCCCGCCGCCATGGCACGCCCCTCTACATCTATTCACGGGGCACTCTGGAGGACCATTTCGGGCGGCTCGATCACGCGCTGGCGCCCTTGGATCATCTCATCTGCTTCGCGATGAAATCGAACTCCAACGCGGCCGTCATGCGCACCCTTGCCCGGTTGGGAGGCGGGTTCGACATCGTCAGCGCCGGGGAGCTTCAACGCGTTCTCCAGGCGGGTGGCGATCCCTCCCGCTGCGTGTTTGCCGGCGTGGGCAAGACCGAGGAGGAGATCAGGTTCGCCCTCCGCCAGGGCATCTACAGCTTCAATGTGGAAAGCGAACCCGAGATCGATCGCATCGACCGAGTGGCGCAGCGGCTCAACAAGAAGGCGCCCATCGCCGTTCGGGTGAATCCCAACGTGGACGCCCACACGCATTCCAAAATCACCACCGGGACCTATGAAAACAAGTTCGGGGTAGCCTTCGAGAATGTGGCTGCCGTTTACGCCCGCGCCGCCCGCCGCAAGCACATCCGTTTGCGCGGATTGCAAATGCACATTGGTTCCCAGCTCACCGAGGTGCGCCCATTCCAGATGGCGGTGGAAAAAGTGCTGCCCCTGGCACGACAACTGGCGTCAAGGCATGGGCTTGAGTTTTTCAGCATCGGGGGAGGCATCGGCATCATTTATCAAAATGCACTCGCGAGCGGGAACACCGACTGGTGGCAATCGGGGCATGGGCGAAAGATGCTCACGCCGGCACTCTATGCGGCCACCTTGGTGCCCTTGCTGCAGCCGCTGGGACTTCGCATCCTGGTCGAACCGGGACGATTCATCGTCGGCAATGCCGGCATCCTGGTCACACGGGTGGAATACGTGAAGAAAACTGGACGCAAGAACTTCGTGATCGTGGACGCCGCCATGAACGACCTGATCCGCCCGGCCTTTTACGATTCCTACCATGAAATTGTCCCGCTGCGCCAAATGCGGAGCCGCCCCATTTCATCCGATGTCGTGGGCCCCATTTGCGAGTCCGGAGACTACTTCGCGAAAGACCGGCCCTTGCCCAAAGTTGGCGAGGGCGATTATCTGGCCCTTTTGAGCGCCGGTGCCTATGGTTTTGTCATGGCCTCAAATTACAATTCGCGCGCTTTGGCCGCGGAGATCATGGTGGATGGCAAGCGCTCGGCGGTGGTCCGAAAACGCCAGTCCATCGAGGATCTTTGGCGCGACGAATCCATCCCGGCCTGGCTGAAATAGCACGACCTGCTCCACCTCCTTCAGCATGAACAGGATTCGTCTTTCGTTCGCGTTCTGCTTCGCGATGTCGCTGTCCCTTGGGGCCGCGGAGTTCGAAGTCGCGCAAGAACCCCAGTTCCGGAAACTGCTTCCGCGGGACGCCAAGCTGGCCAAGATTGCCGGTGACCTGAAGTTCGTCGAGGGACCCGTCTGGCTGGATCGCGACGGGGGGATTTTGGTGTTCAGCGATATCCCGGCCAACCGCATGTATCAATGGAGCGCGGATGGCGGACTCAAGGAGTTTCGCGATCCAAGCCATCACGCCAACGGCAACACGACCGACCGCAAAGCCAAGGTTCTTTACACCTGCGAACACGGGGCTCGCCGAGTCACCAGGACCGCGCCCGGTGCTGCGCCGGTCACGCTGGTGGAACGTTTTCGCAACCAGCGTCTCAATTCTCCCAACGACGTGGTCTTGAAGCGCGACGGGACCATTTGGTTCACCGATCCCGATTATGGCATCCAGCGCGAACAGCGGGAGCAGGAGGCCAATTTTGTCTTCCGATTCCATCCCGAGACCAAGGAACTGAACGCGGTGGCGCGCGATTTCGACAAACCGAACGGCCTCTGCTTTTCCCCCGACGAAAAACGATTGTATGTCGCGGACTCGGGATCCCCCCGCCACATCCGGGTTTTCGACGTCGAATGGGACAACACCCTTTCCAACGGGCGGATCTTCTGCAAGATCGACCGAGGCGGTCCGGACGGGATCCGCGCGGACCGCGAGGGACGCATCTGGTCGAGCGCGGGCGACGGGGTGCAGATCTTCGACGTTCGCGGCGGATTGATCGGAAAAATTCTGACTCCCGAGTCCCCGGCGAATCTGTGCTTTGGCGGCAAGAACGGACGAACCCTTTTCATCACCGCCCGCACTTCGGTCTACGCCATCGAGACGGACACCAAGGGCGCACGTTGAAGCACCGTCCGATTTCGGTCTGGAGTTCCCCCGCCTGTGCGTCAGCAACCCTGGCGACGGTGGCTTAGTGCGGACGCCAGACGATGACGGAGGAGGACTCGTGGTAGGGATCGCCGAAGCCGGGACGTCTGGCTTTCAGGATCTCAACGCGCTTTTGCCGAGCGGCGTGCCTCAGCGCCGGCCAGTATCCGTGTAAGTAGTCCCGCTTCCGGTGCCACAGAATCGCGGCGTAATCAACGAGGGTGTCCGGATTATAGAATTCCAGGATGGGTTCGTGGTGAATGACCACGCGGGGTTTTTGTTCAATGAGATACTCCAGAAAGGGTTCGAACCGCGAACCCAACTGCTCCAGGGCGCCCACCGTAAATACCGCCGAGCCCGGTTGAAGCAGGAAGCCTTTCTTCGGCTTCAGCATGTCAAAGGCCTGGCCTCGCACTCTCGCGCCGTAGGCCGCCAAACGTTCCACAATCGCGACCGAGGCTTGGGTGAAATCAAGCCCATAGAGTTGAAGATCCGGACGCAGCGTGCTCAAGACGTGGAGAAACTGGCAGCTGCCGCAGCCAAATTCATACGCGGTCGAAATGCCCTCCAGATATCGATGGAAGGTCCATTGGACGGATAGTTGAAGAAGTTTGTGCGCCAGAAATGGATCACGGGGAGAGACCAGCCCACCCCTCCAACGAATCGTTCCGTGCGGGCGCACATACCGGGGGGTGAGCGCGGAAACAGAAATCCCGCCTTCGAGAGAAGCCCGCAGGTTTTCGCTCCATCCGCGCTCGAACGCCTGGCGATTCTCCTCGTCGTTGCGATGCATCCGCGTTTCATGAACGCGCTGCAACACGTGCAGGAGATGGGCATCCCGCGCCTCGGGATCGAGCGGCGCGCATTCGGTCGAGAGGGAGATCGCCTCGCTTTTCAACCGGGGCGGCAATTCCTCGAAGGGACACCCCAACAGGTTTGACAGGACGGCGGGGTCAGCGGGGACGGTGGCAATCATACGGCGGCCAGGTGTTGGGGGGGGGGATGAATGGCTCGCTGCGAGCGCGGCGCGTTTGATTTCAGGATCGTAGAACGAATGCGAGCGGTAGATGTCTCGGATCTCCGCCAGGATCTCCGGCGGCAGCGCGGGGCTCGTGGACGCCAAGGCGTTTTCCTCCACTTGAGGCTGCGTGAGCATGCCGGGGATCACGGTGCTCAACGCGGAGTGACTCAGGCAAAACCGAAGCGCGAACTGCGCAGGCGTCAGGCCTGAACGCCGGATGAGCTTGTCGAACAATCCGGGTGCCTCCGCCCAGCGCTGCAATTGAGCGGCGGGCCAGTGGGCTCGGTGATCCCCGGGACTGAGGGTTTCGTTTCCCGTCAGAGTGCCGGTGAGATAACCGAAGCAAAGGGGCGTGCGTGCGATGATTCCAATCCCGGCGCTCTGCGCGGCCTGCAACAACCCGCACTCCACCGCCCGCTGGTCGATGAGGTTGAAATTCACTTGAATGACTTCCACCGGCGCGTTCTCGACCACCCAGAGGGCATCCAATGGACTGCGAGCGGAAACACCCGCGAATCGAATCATCCCCTCGTTCCTGAATTGGACCAACGCCTCAAAAGCGTCGGACTCCTTCAATGCCTCGAGGGTTGGACTATGCAATTGATAGAGGTCCACTTCCTGCATTCCCAAGCGGCGAAGGCTGCTTTCGAGTGCCCCGCGCAGATGCCTGGCCGAAAAATCCTGCGGCATTTGGAATCCGCGATGTGGAAGCGTGCCCCCTTTGGTTGCGATCAGGAGCTGGCTGCGACGTCCGGCCGCCACGCGTCCGATCAATTCCTCACTCCGACCGGAGCCATAAAGATCCGAAGTGTCGAAAAAATTGATTCCGGCATCCAGCGCGGCGAACAGCGTGCGTTCACTCACGAAATCATCGGTCGGGCCGTAGGCTTCGCCCCCCAAACCCCAGGCGCCGAAACCGATCTCGGAGAGAGCAACGCCGGTGCGTCCAAGGCTGCGATATTTCATATTCTTGCTCTTCGGCTTATTGCCGAAGCGGCTTAAAGGGGAAGTGTCAAATAGCCGCATGCGCATCCCAAAGTTAGAGTCGAACGGCCCCCGGGATGGAGACATGGTCCTCAAACCATCTCGCCGTTCCTTGCAAAGCCTCGCGGAAAGGGGTGTATTGGAATCCCGAGAGAGCGACGAAGGTCGAATTGTCCGTGGGGCGCCGGTGAATGCCGCCGGGCTTGGTTCGATCGAATCGGATGCGGTCAGGATCGAGGCCCAAGGATTCAGCGACGAGGCTGGCGATGGTCGCCACTGAATTCTCTTCGGTGGATCCAATGTTCAAGATGCCTTCCCCGTCAAAGTGATCGAGGCACCACAGGCAGGCCCGTGCCATGTCGCGGCTGTAGGTGTATTCGCGCAAGGCGGTGCCGTCTCCCCAGACTTCCAAATCGCCTCCGCTTTCCCGCTGTTCAAAGAACCTGCGGGTGAGCGCGGCCAGCATGATCGACTCGTCGCGTCTAAAGTTCATGTTCTCGCCAAAATGCCATTGGGCACGACTCCGACCACATTCAACCCGTATTCAGCCCGGTAGGCCGAGATGGCCGGTTCAATCAGCCGCTTCGCATAGGCATAGCTGTAATTCGACTCATGCGCCGGTCCGTCGTGAAGGCAACTTTCCCGAAGGGGCAGCGGAGCCGAAGGCGGATACATTCCGACCGAGAGCATGTGCAGCGACTTCGGCACCCCGAGGAGGCGGGCCGCTTCCAGCAGGTGAAGATTCATCAACACGTTGTCACGAAGCATCGTCGCGGGTTTGCTCCGGCTAAACCCCACCCCTCCGCTCACCGCGGCAAGATTCATAATCGCATCAGGCCGGTGGTGCCCGACACAATGCAACACGGCCTGGGCGTCCGTGAGATTGCAGTCCCGGGATCCCAGCCAAATAAACTCGCGATCCGGCCACTGCGGGGCGATCGCTTGGAGTCCTCGTCCAGTCAATCCCGTCGCGCCGAACACCAGAATTTTTCGAAATCGATTCATCATCCCTTCGGATTCCCTCTCCCGCGCCCTGCGGCTTCAATGAGCGCCGAACCAAAGTCTCCGGCACAGGCCGGCGATCGCTCGCGCATCAAATCCCATCCGTTCGCGAAAAGTTTCCCGGCGCAGATTCCCGAGAGCGAATTGATCGGGCGGACCCAGTCGCTCCATCCGGACAGGGACTCGGCGTCCCATGTTCCACTGCGCTATCGCCGCCCAAAGTCCCCCTTGCGGCAGATGCTCTTCCACCACGAGGAGCCGGTAACCTTGTTCGACCAAAGCGTCGAGTTGCGCGACGTCGAGCGGTTTCACGGTGTGGAACTGATGGACGGCGGGAGTGATGGCATCCGGGCGCAAGAGTTCCACCGCCGCGAGTGCTTCCTGCGCCGCCTCGCCGCTGGTCAGGATGGCGATCTTGACGCCCGAGCGAAGCTTGCGCGCGCGACCCAGGACCGCGGGTTCTTCAGCCTCATAGCGCGGCTCACCAAAACGTCCCACCGAGAAGTAGGACGGCCCTGACAGAGTCATGAGCTGAGGAAAGAGGACCTCAATTTCCCTGGGATCTCCCGGCAACACCACCGTCATGTTCGGCAAGCTCGACATCAAGGCCACATCATCCAGTGCGTGATGGGACACGCCACTGGTGGCATAGGTCAGTCCCCGCCCCGCCCCCACCACGACCACAGGCAGTCCGGGGTAGCTCACGCAGTAGCGAATTTGCTCGAAGGGCCGGGCGGTCGCGAATGAGGCGATGGAGTAGGCGACCGGACGCCACCCTTCCGCCGCCAACCCGGCGGCGAAATTGATCATTTGAGCTTCGGCCACGCCCGCGTTCACAAACCGCGGACCGAAGCGGCGGGCAAACTCATCGAAGACCTGAAAACCCAGATCGCCGGTTACAAAGAGCAACCGTTCATCCGCCTCCGCCACCCGGGTCAATGTTTCGGAAAACGCCTTCCTCATGCCGCCAGCCGTTCATTTTTTGATTTCAGGGGGCTCACACCCAGCTCCTCCAGCGCGGCGCGCAAATCGTCCCCCGATGGGGTTCGATAATGCCAGAGCACTTGATCCTCCATGCGGGAAACACCCTTGCCCGCGGTGGTGCGAGCCACCAAGACGCTGGGACGACCGCTCCGGTAGGGCATCCGATGCAACCCTTCCAGCAACGCGGAGAAATCATGTCCATCGACGGTGCGGGCTCCCCAGCCAAAGGCTCGAAATTGATCCTCGAACGACGCTCCACCATTCAGATCGTCGGTGCGTCCCACCGACTGAATGCGGTTGTAATCGACGATGGCCACCAGATTCTCCAGGCCTTGCGCCGCCGCGAACAGGGCGGCTTCCCAGGTGCTCCCCTCGTTGCATTCTCCGTCGCTGAGCACCACATAAGTGCGCCCCTTCGACCGGCGAAGCCGCTAGGCGTAAGCACGTCCGGTCCCAATGCCGAGTCCGTGCCCCAGACTGCCCGAGGAGCATTCGAGGAGCGGCAAGGCATGGATGCACGGATGACTGGGAAGCGGGGATTCATCGCGCGCGTAACGGTCCAGCCATTCCAGCGGGATATCGCCTTCCAACGCCAGGGTGGCATAGAGAGCCGCGCACGCGTGCCCCTTGCTAAAAAGAAGCACGTCGCGATCGGGATCCTTATCCCCGCGCAGTCCGGCGCGAAGCCAGTGGCCATGCAGGGCGACCAGAATGTCCGCGCAGCTGAGGGCGCCGTTGAGATGGCTCTCCCTGCCCTCGTGGGCCATGCGCACGCACGTGGCGCGCACCACCCGCGCCTTCGCCTCGAGCCGGTCAAGCACCTCGCGATCCTGCCACAATGCGATCACGCCGCCGCCTCCTCGAGTTCACGAAAGGCCTCGATGGACCTTCCCGCCCGGTCTTCCGCCTCGCGGCTGTAAGATTTTTCGGGATTGTAAAAGATCACCTGGCTGCCGCTGGATTCGAAATCGAAGGGCACGTGAATCAACTGGTCCAACGCCGCTTTGACTCCCGCTTGGCGGCCGGGCTCCACAAACAACAGCATGAAGCCCCCCTCCACCCGCCCCGAGCAGCTTGCCACCGAGCGCCCCGGCCCGGCAGGCCGTTTGATAGATCGCCTCGACCTTCGAGTTCGTCACGACCTGGCTCATCGCCCGCTTCGCGACCCAGGCCTCGTGGAGCAACTCCCCAAACGGCGCGAGGCTTCCACTCCCGCCCAGTACCGCGAGGCTCTCCTCCACCAAATCCTTCATGATCCGGAGCTGGCGGCGGCGGGCTTCCATGTCCTCCACATAACTCGAAGCCACCTCCGACGCGGTCCGTTTGATGCCCGTGTAGCACAGCATCAGATGCTGGCGGAGTTCCTGGCGCCGCTCCGTGCGGAGCGTGACGGGGCGGACGGAGATATCACCGCTGGGTTGAAAAACAATGTGATTCAGCCCGCCGTGCGCAACGGACGTTTGATCCTGCGAACCCACCTTCTCCTTCAGCACGTCCTGCTCCAGCCGGATGCTCTCCTCAGCCAGTTCATGCTTGGAGGGCATGTTTCCTTGCAGCGCGTGCAGGAGCCCGACCATGAACGAGGAGCTCGATCCCATGCCGCTTCGGGCGGGAAGGTCGCCGTCATGGTGGATCTCCACCCCTCCTTCAACGCGAAGGAACTTGAGCCCTTCGCGGACCGCGGGATGAACGATCTCGTCCACCGCGCGGCAGTTCTCAATGCGCGAATAAACCACGCGACAGGCGGTGTCGAAAAATGGCGGGAGATAGCGGCAGGAGATGTAGCAGTACTTGTCAATGGTCGTGGACAAGACAGCCCCGCCGTGCGCCCGGTACCAGGAGGGATAATCCGTCCCGCCTCCAAAGAACGAAATGCGATAGGGCGTGCGGGTAATGATCATGCGAGGATCAAGCAGCTTCCGGTGCGGGATCGAAAAAAGTTTGCGCTTCGAGATAGGATTCGGGGGTGCCGATGTCGATGAAACGCCCCGTCCGGCTCTCGACCCGCAGTCCGGGTTCGATCCACGCCGGAAGCAAATCACGTTCGAGCGAACACGCGCCGCCTTGGGCGTCTGCCATGAGGCGCTCGCGAGGCGGGAGATACACACCGGCATTGATCCAACCAAATCCGCCTTGATTCGATTTTTCCTCGAACTGGGTCACAAGGCCCGGCCGTTCCCAATGCACTCGGCCGAATCGGCGGGTATCAGCGCTGCGGGTCACGGCGAGGGTCACGAGAGCCCTTCTCGCTCGATGAGCTTCCCACATGACACGCAAATCGATCTCACAGAACGAGTCGCCGTTGAGGGCCAGGATCCATTCCCCGCGGGCCTGCTGTGCCGCCCTCGCCAAGGCGCCCCCCGTGCCCAGGGGCGAGTCCTCTTTCGAATAACGAATCCCCATCTCTCCCCAGCGGGAACCAAAATGGTCTCGAATCATGCCGGCCTTGTAACCCACGCACAACGTCACCTGCCGGATGCCCTGAGTCGCCAGCGTTTGGAGCCACCATTCCAGAAAGGGTCGCCCCCCGACTTCCGCAAGGACCTTGGGACGGTCTCCCACGATCGGCCTGAGCCGCGTGCCGTAGCCGCTGGCCAGAATCATCACCTCCGGCAGCGATTCGGTGGCCGATCCACCTTCAAGGATGTGGGGTTCAAACATTGTGAAAGCGGGACCGCCCAAGCATGCGGTACCCTTTGATCAATTCGCGAATGCCGTCGTCCAGACTGCGGCGGGCCGCAAAGCCCGCCTCGCGCAACCGTTGACTCGAGACGATGTAGTTGCGCTTGTCGGGATCCGAACCAATCTCCGCGGCGTGCAGGTAGAATCGGGGAACTTGGGCCTGAACCTTGAGCGCCAGCTCGTACTTCGACAGGTTGGCGTCTTCCAGGCCGAGATTGTAAACCCGGTCGCGCATGCGACCGCCATGTTCCAACGCGTGGACGAAGCCATCCGCCACGTCGAGCACATGCACGAAGTTGCGTTTGAAGTCTTTCTCGAACAACACCAGGTAGCCGTCGTGAACCGCCGCGTACACGAAATGATTCACCAGCAGATCGATCCGCATCCGCGGCGAAAGGCCGAACACGGTGGCGAGCCGGAAGACGATGGCGTTTCCGGTGTCCAGAACCACGCGCTCCGCGGCCGTCTTGGTCTCCCCGTAGAGCGAGATGGGTTGGAGATGGGTCTCTTCCGTGCAATACACCTCCCCGCTGCTCGCGCCGTAACCGCTGTTGGTATTGGAATAAATCAACAGCTGGGTCGGAGAACGCATCGCGTCCAGCATCCGAACGGCTTCATAATTAATGGTGCGCGCGGCAACCGGATCCTTCAGACAGGCTCCAACTCCGACCAGGGCGGCCAGCGGAATCATCACATCGGCCTTGGCCACCCAGGGTTTCACCAGCGACTCGTCGCGGGCGTCGCCCAGGACGAATTCGAATCGGGGATGCGCGCAATAGGGAAAGAGCGACGGTTCCCCGTAAAGCAGATTGTCCAGCGCCACGACTCGAAAGCCTCGTTCGAGCAATCGTCCGCACAAAACCGAGCCGATGTAGCCCGCCGCTCCTGTGATCAAAACCGTGGCGCTCATGATGATGGGAAATCCGTTTCCTGCTCAGTCCAGCCGCCTGGACCGGTCTTGCCGTCCGGCGGCGCAGCGTCTTCTCCTTTCGCAGACAGACGGCCGGCCCTCGAGATCCGCTCGACCGGATTTTTAGTTCAGGAGACGGAGCACGCTTTGAGGCAATTGATTCGCCTGCGCCAGCATGGCGGTGCCGGACTGAACCAGAATTCCGTAGCGGGCATACTCGGTCGCATCAAGGCGGCGGATCTGCGCGTCCAGACGCGACGCCACGGCCAGGCCGGCGGCGTCGTCGGCGGGATTGATGATCTTGGATCCCGTGCTGAGCCTGGAAAGCGATTTGGCCAGCATCGTGGAGCTCGCCGCTAAGTTCGAAGCGGCCGATTGAGCCTGGAGGTTCGTATTGATAACCATATATGTCCTTGTGGATTAGTGTGTCACTGTCCTTGTGTAGTTCTGATCTCTGGGAACAACGAGGGCCGCCTCAGGGGCGGACCGATGTTCCCGCCTCGTCAACCGGGGCACAATGGGTTTGCCGGTGGTCAAGGCCTCGTGATTGCTCCGCTGGATTTCGTCGTAAACCTCCTGGCGATGCACGGGCACATCGGCCGGCGCTTCAATCCCGAGTTTGACGACGTCTCCGTCAAGCCGGATCACCTTGACGAGGATTCTCCCGTCGATCACCACACTCTCGTTGCTTTTTCGCGATAGAATCAGCATGACGTGTTTTGGGGTGTTGGGTGGCTAAACCGCGGGAATCGGATGCTTCACGGAAAGCTGGGACACGTTCAGTGGGATGCACTGCTTGCCCACCAACGTGCGCGGATTAAGGACGATGGGTCCCTTTAAATTGATCGTGCCGCCCCCCTTCCGGTCGAGGGTGACAATATTGTAAATCACCGCGTCATCGACGCTTGGCAAACCGAGAAACCTCAAATCTTCTTCCCCAATCTGCGGCTCGTATTCGGAAGTCACTTCAAACGGAGAAACGACAATAAACGCCAGGTCAGACTCCCCTTCCACATGGAGCCAGGCAAACGGAGCCTCATCAGGTTGGCTCGAAAGCTGGTAACGCTTGATCGATTCGAAACCGATCAACCCTAAGGGCAATTGAACAACCACGCTGGGTCGCTCGCCGGATGATTCGGAAACAGACGTAGGTTCAGCTTCGGTTTTCATTACAGGCATCAAGCCGAGGCCCCCGAGGCATCGACCGTGCCACCCTCTCAGGATACCCTGCAGAGATTGTCACAACATAATCACAATCAATAATTTACATATTTTGAATCCATGGATGCCTGCGCCTGGACCCGACTCCCCGGCAAGATTGGCCCCGGCAGAATTAGCCGTACGTCAATCAAGAATTGACCGGCGCGAAGAGGACGACGCGGCTGCGATTCGGGTTCGGGTCTCAAGCTGCGATCTTTCTGCTTTCCGCTACCAACGGAATCGGGAAATATCGGTTCGATGCCTCCATCCTGGCAACATCCCACCCGCGTTTCCCGACGCACCGCCATCCAGGCCGGAACGATCAGCCTCCTCGGGCTCGGGATGGAGACGCTGCCGGCCCTCACTTCCTTGGCCGGCACGGTTCCCCTTCCTGCCAAGCCCAGGGCTAAGTCAGTGATCTACATTTTCCTCTCGGGCGGTTTGGCTCAGCACGAGAGCTTCGATCCAAAACCGGATGCTCCGCTGGAGATTCGGGGCGAGTTCAAGACTCTTCGAACCCGGACGCCGGGTCTGCACATTTGCGAGCATTTGCCCATGCTGGCTCAACGCAGCGAACGCTGGGCGGTCTGTCGCTCCCTGACCCACGGATCCAATGACCATTCCGCCGGCCACCACATCATGCTGACCGGTCGTTCCGACCTCCCCACCGGATTCGACCCGTCCAAGCCCAAGGATTCCGATTGGCCATCCATCGCCTCCCTCGCCAATCACCTCCTGCCCCCGGGCCATAATCTTCCTCCTGCCATCGTGCTCCCGGAAAAGCTCGTCCACATGACCGGACGGGTGATTCCGGGCCAATTCGGAGGCATTCTGGGCAAGCGCCGCGATCCCTGGTTCATCGAAGCTTCCCGGTTTCATCCAGCCAGCTACGGAGCCTACCCGGAATTCTTGTTCCACCATCGGGAGGGCGAACGATCCGATCCGGCTCTCGCTTACGCGTCCCCCAACCTCTCCGTCCCCCAATGGCTCGCCCAGGGCCGACTCGAAGATCGCGTCCAACTCTCCCGAGTACTCGACCGCCAGCGTGGCCTGATCGAACACGCCGCCGAAGTGCAGTCCTTCGATCGCTACTGGGAAATGGCCACCGCTCTGCTCCTCGACGGCAAAGTCGCCTCCGCCCTCGATGTCACCCGCGCGGACCCCAAGATCCAAGAACGCTACGGACGAAACTCCTTCGGGTGGTCCTTGCTCCTCGCGTCCCGCCTCGTCCAACAAGGCGTTCGTCTCGTTCAAGTCAACCTGGGCAATGACGAAACGTGGGACACCCACGAAGCCGCATTCCCCAATCTCAAGAACTTCTTGCTGCCGCCCACCGACCGCGCGGTCTCCGCCCTGATCGATGACTTGAGCGAATCCGGACTCCTGGACGAAACCTTGATCGTCATGGCGGGCGAGTTCGGACGCACCCCAAAGATTTCAACGATCGAGGGTGCCCGCCTGCCCGGTCGCGATCATTGGGGCGCCGTGCAATCCGTGTTCTTTGCGGGCGGCGGCGTGCGAGGCGGACAAGTGATTGGATCTTCGGACCGCCTGGGTGCTTACCCCGCGTCTGACCCGCAGACGCCCGAGCGTTTGGCGGCCACCATCTTCAACGCCCTTGGAATCCCGGCTTCCACAAACTACACCGATGAGCAGGGCCGTCCCCACGCGCTCTATCACGGGGATCCCATCCCGGGCTTGATCGGATAAGGTCGTGCCACTTCGTTCGAGGAAATCGCACGATCGCTGGGTCGCGCTCGACCGGGATCACGTCTGGCATCCCTTCACCCAAATGGCCGACTGGATTCGACACGATCCGATCGTCGTCGTCCGTGGCCAGGGTTCCTGGCTTTGGGACTCTCATGGCAACCGCTACCTCGACGGGAACGCCTCGATCTGGACCAATCTCCACGGACATCGCCATCCATCCGTCGACCGGGCGATTCACCGGCAACTGAGCCGGGTGGCGCATTGCTCTTCGCTCGGTCTTGCCAACGGTCCTGCCGCCGACCTCGCCCGAAACCTGGTCCAACACGCCAATCCACAGTCGCTCCGGAATGCTCGCGGCAGCCAAAGCGCCCCGTTGCAGAAAGTATTTTATTCGGATGACGGCTCCACCGCCATCGAAGCCGCGCTGAAGATGGTCCACGTGTTCGCGCAAAGGGTGCGAGGCCACCGCAATCCCCGTTTCTTGACCGTGGACTCCGCCTACCACGGAGATACTCTGGGCGCCGTCAGCCTGGGGCACTTGGGGCTCTTCCACGACGCTTTTCGCGGACTGCTTTTTCCAACCGGGAAAGTCATGTCCCCCTATTGCTACCGGTGTCCTTTCAACCGCGCGTCACCGCAGCGAGTTGACGCCCGCCAATCCCGGAACTGCCAATGGGAATGCGTGGACAACGTTGCGCGACAATTCGAATCCGCGAGCAAGCGGCGAAATCCCTACGCGGCTTTCGTTGTGGAGCCCTTGGTGCAGGGAGCCGCAGGGATGATCGGCCATCCCCCCGGCTGGTTAAAGCGGGTCAGTGAAATCGCCCGCGCGCACGAGGCGCTCCTCATCACAGACGAAGTCCTCAGTGGATTCGCGCGCGCCTCGGATCCCGAAGAAGCGACCGGCAACCCGGTGCAGCTCCTGGCCAGCCATCAGGAAGGCGTCCAACCCGACCTCACAGCTTTGGCCAAGGGCCTGACGGGAGGTTATCTGCCCATGGCCGCCACGCTGACCACACGGGAGGTGTTCGACGCGTTCTCGGGTCGTTACGAAGATTTCAAAACTTTCTTCCACGGTCATAGTTATTCCGGGAATCCTTTGGGTGCCGCCGCGGCGGGCGCCAGCCTCGAACTGCTTTCCCGCCCGAGCTGCGCCCGGGCTCGACGCCGAATCGCCCAATCCATCAAGGAGGCTTCGGCCGATTTGTGGCGGCACCCTCAGGTCGGCGATGTGCGACAAATCGGAATGATCCTGGCCGTTGAGTTGGTCCGCGATTGGAAGACCCGCGAACCCTGGCCGCTCAAGGCGAAGGCCGGCATCCGGGTCTGCCGGGAAATGGCCAAACTCGGCGTCCTCACCCGCCCCATTGGGAACGTGGTCGTCATCATGCCCCCCTATTCCACCCGGCCAGAAGATGCCGCTCGCATGATCGAGACCCTGGGCCGATCCATCCGCCGCGTGTTCGCACCTTGACCCTTCTCGCTACCCTCGGAACAGCTTAACCCCTCCCTCATGCCCACTCAGGCCACACTCCTATTCACACTCAGCCTGCTTTCGCCGGTCTTCGCATCATCCGCTCCGATTCGACCTCCACCCAACGTTCTGTTCATCGCCATCGACGATCAAAACGACTGGGTCGGTCCACTCCGCGGCCACCCTCAGGCCAAAACCCCTCATCTCGACCGCCTCGCACGGGAAGGTGTCACTTTTCACAACGCTCATTGCAACGCTCCTCTCTGCAATCCGTCACGCACCAGCCTCCTGCTTGGATTGCGTCCCAGCAGCACCGGGATTTACGGGCTGTCACCCTGGTTTCGATCCGTGCCCTCGCTTCAAGGCCGCCTCACGCTGCCTCAGTGTTTCCAACAGCACGGATACCAAACCCTCACCACGGGCAAAATCTTTCACGGAAGCCCAGGCGGTCTCGCCCAGCGAAAACTCGAGTTTGATGTGTGGGGACCCGAGGGAGGAATCGGCATACGTCCTCCCGCCAAACTCATCGGACCTACCCCCATGGGCAATCATCCCCTCATGGATTGGGGCGCCTTCCCCCACCGCGACGAAGAAAAGGGAGATTACCAAATCGCGAGTTGGGCGGTGGATCGTATCCAATCCCTGGCGCGGGATCGTCCTTTCTTTCTCGCCGTCGGATTTTTCCTCCCGCACGTGCCGTGCTACGTTAGTCCAGCCTGGATGGAACTCGATCCACCGGAGATCCCCCTGCTGCCTGAGATCCTAAAGACGGACCGGGCGGACACACCTCGTTTTTCCTGGCATCTGCACTGGAATCTGCCGGAACCACGACTTCATTGGGTCCGCGAGAATCAACAGTGGGAAAACCTCGTTCGATCCTATCTCGCTTCGACCCGTTTCGTGGACGCGCAGATCGGAAGAATCCTCCAGGCTCTTGACTCCGCGAATCTCGCGAACAACACCTGGGTCGTCCTGTGGAGTGACCACGGATATCATCTCGGTGAGAAAGCGATTACCGGAAAGAACACCCTGTGGGAACGGTCCACTCGCGTTCCTCTGCTCTTTCGAGGGCCGGGCATCCGGCGTGGCGCCGTGTGCCATCAACCGGTGGAACTTCTGGATCTCTATCCGACCCTCGCCGAACTGGCCGGGCTGAAGGCTCCGGGCGACTTGGAGGGACTCAGCCTCCTCCCTCAACTCCGCCATCCTGCCACGCCTCGAAACCGGCCTGCACTCACGACCCATAATCAAGGCAATCACGCGGTTCGAAGCGAACATTGGCGGTTTATCCGGTACGCCGACGGCACCGAGGAACTCTATGACCACCGGACCGATCCCCATGAATGGCATAACCTGGCAAATCGGCCATCGTCTGCGCCCGTTCTCGAACAGCATCGGCGCGCGCTGCCCAAAACGGATCTGCCTCCCGCACCCGGCAGCGCTCATCGCATCCTGACCTTCGACCCTGTCAGCCGCATCGCCACTTGGGAAGGACACCCGATCGAGCCCTTCGCGCCCGTGCCGGATTGATCTTCCCGACCCCGCGATCACGAATTCGGCTTGCAAGTCTCGCGTATCAGGTGCGGCTTGGAAACGAACCCCCATGCCGCTGCATCCACAGGTCGTCGATGGCCGGGTTGTCGTGATAACGCAGACAGCCCTGTCTGCTGTTGCGCAGGCTGCCCAGCCTGCAGGGCGACGAAGGAACCAGGCGCGTGGAGAGCATGGAAGGGCCTCGTTCTTCACCTGCCGGGCCGACGGGCCGTCGGCGATACGGCAGACTGGCCAGCCTGCGCCACACGACAGACAACTTCGGAATGCACGGGCATCACCTCGCCTTCCCTCTCGCCCCGCGAGGCACGAGTGGGGAGAGAGCCGGAGAGAGGGGTGTTCTCAGCCTGCACAGGACATCAGTCAGAAGGAAAAGAATGGCTTCTCACGGAGCCACGAGGGCACGGAGATGGGAGGCTTGCTTGAATCGATGACCCCGTTAAAGCGACGGACTTCGGATCCTTTCTCTCCGTGTCTCCGTGCCTCCGCGAGAGCCTTCCCTCTGCCGGGGCAACTCTGCTCAACCGATTCATGATTTCGCGACCTACCCGCCCATAACGCCTCCGCCTTTGTTTTGTCATGCAGGCTACGCCCTCGGTGCATCCGCACGTTTTCGGGGCGCGCCGTTCACGGCGCTTCCGCTCGAGCCAACCTGCAGCGGCGATCTCCTCCCGTTCTATGGCCCGTCATGGGTGGATGCCTTCGCCCTGACAGCACCCTTGCCCTTTGAACCTGCCATGCCCCTTTGAAGACCCGCCCTGAAGCGGCGTGAACGCCGCGCTCCAGGACAGAATGAGAACTACTGAACGACAGGCGCATCCGCAGGTTATCGCTGACCGGGTTGTCGGGGTAACGCAGACAGCCCTGTCTGCTGTTTCGCAGGCTGCCCAGCCTGCGGGGCGACGAAGGAAACCCGGCACGTGGAGAGTATGGAATGGCCTCGTTCTTCACCCGCCGGGCCGACGGGCAGTCCGCGATACGGCAGGCTGAGCAGCCTGCGCTACACAACAGACCACTTCGTGTGATGCACGGTCTGCCCTGTTTTTGGTTGCTTAGCGCGATCCCACCGCGTAGTTATTTCGACTTAACCCCATGAATAAATTGGACGGCCCTGCAAGCAGTCTCTTGCCGGGCTTTTCTGCTGCATTCCTGGTCGCAAAACAAAACTCAACTCAAGACTCGTCATGAATGGTTCACACGACAGTGCTCCCAGCTCAACCGTCCGGTGCGGCCGCAAATGCCGCATGCCACAAATGGCCGCTCTAACTTTTCTCGTCATCGGCTTAGCCTCATCCATATCGGCTCAGACGGTGCTCTACCAGGAAGGATTTGAGTCCGAGGGCGAGGGCACGCGCTACACGGTCGAAGGCCGCGGTTTCGTGCCGAAGAACGGCCAAGTCAACCCGGTGCCCGGGGGTTCCTCCTACTGGAATCGCAGCACGGAAGTGGTGGCCAAGGGTGAAGTCGTGGGCGTCCCATTTCCCGCACCGGCGCGGCGGGCCGTCATCTCGTTTAACCACCGGCTGGATCCCGCGTCACTCACCTCGGACGGCAAGAAACTCCTCGATTCCGTGATCGGTTGGCTGAGCGCGGGCAAGAAGAACATGGTGATCATGTTCAGCGCTCCACGTGGAACCGGTGAGTCTGACTTGGGAGATATCTACCTCGTCGAGACGTTGACGGCTGCGGGGCATACCGTCATTGACGACGACACCAACGAAGCGCTGGCGGCTCGAATCACGGCCCAAAAGGTGGATTTGATTATCAACTCCAGCACGGGCGGCGATCCGATCCGGTTGGCCACGGCACCCGTGCCTATGTTGTCGTTCGCCCACGATCTCACGGGCGATTTGCTGCTCTCCACGCGCGGACTGATTGACGTCAATCTTGATCCCGGAGTTATCAAGATTGAAAGTGCGGCTCATCCCGTCGCGGCGGGTCTGCCCGCCACGTTTAAGTTCGTCAGCCAAGAACAGCCGTTTGATGCCCCTGGGCTCGGGCTGCCTCCCGGATCCGTGGTCGTGGCTTCGTATCAATACACCAACCCGGAAACCGGAACTGTTGGCACCCGGCCGTTCGTGGTGGTCACCGAGAAGGGGGTGCAACTGCTGGGAGGTCTGATCAGCGGGATGGAAGGCACCGCATTTTGGGCGGGAGCGGACCTCAACGAACCAAATATTTCCGACGGCACCTTTAATACCATTGACACGCCCCGGAGTCTCACGCTCAAAGAAGTCAACGTCGCGGGCAAACCGAAAGTTAAGTTGACCTTCGCCTTGGCGGCGACCGAAGTGGATTTCGATGCCGGAGCGGACGATTTCTTCTCCATCAAGATCGATCCGGACGGCGCCGGGCCTTCTGAGTTCGTTGAGCTTGCTCGATACGGGGCGCCCACCGGTTCTGAGAAGTTTTACATTGAGATGCTCAAGGACGGAGTGGAGAGCAAGGACTACAAGAAAAGGGTCGGAATTGTTGCGAAGGATTTCACTTACGACATTCCGGCCGACGCCACAAAATTGGTCGTGCGATTTGAGTCCAATTCGACCTTCTGGAACGAAATCGTGGCCTTCGACAATATCCGAATCACGTCGGGTGATATCGTGACCAAACCGCCCACTATTGCCTTTGCCGCGGCAGGTGGTGAGGTGACGTTGACGTGGGAGGGAAGCAATTACAACTTGGAGACAACCAGTAGTCTTCCGTCGGGTTGGACCGTGGTTCCGAATGCCACCAGCGGCTACAAAGCGAAAATCAATTCGGGGATCGGTTTCTTCCGCCTGAAATCGAAATAGGACACGGGCTCTCCCGGAGCTCCGCTCCTGGAGTCATCGTGGCATTGTGGTAAGCCGGTCTGCGAGGCAAGAATCCTCGCAGGCCGGTTGTTTTTTCCAGGTTCGCATTCGCGAAACACTAATGGATAGGGAGATCATCGTTGACGTCACCGATTCTATGGTTATTCCGCGGATTGTTTGAGGCGCGAGAAATACTCAAGGACAGAGCATTCACGAGAAATACTCAGGGACAGAGAATTCAAGACGCCCCGAGGGACGGATCGAGAGCTTTTCCATCACTCCGCGCCCTCTGCGTCTCTGCGCGAGGCAATTCACTCATTCATCTTGCTTTTCCTCACGCAGAGGCCGCGAAGGACGCAGAGGACGGAGCGGACCTCGTTCGTGGTGCCCGTAGGCCGTTCGCCTAGCACGGGCACCACCTCGCTTTCCCACTCGCCCCGCGAGGCACGAGTGGGGAGAGAGCCGGAGAGAGGGGAATTCTCAGCCAACCCCTCTCCTCGGTCCTCTCCCCGCTCATTCTTCGCAGGGTGAGGAAGAAATTCCTTGGAGACAGAGATCTCGAATTATATCCAGGTGTGCCGGTTGAAGAGTGCCCTGGTTTCCATTGGGGCCGTTGTGGACTTGCGGTGAGGCATCTTGCTTTTCCTCACGCAGAGGCCGCGAAGGACGCAGAGGACGGAGCGGAGCTCGTTCATGGTGCCCGGAGGCCGTTCGCATAACACGGGCATCACCTCGCCTTCCCTCTCGCCCCGCGAGGCACGAGTGGGGAGAGAGCCGGAGAGAGGGGTGTTGTCAGCCTGCACAGGGCATCAGTCAGAAGGAAAAGAATGACTTCTCACGGAGCCACAAAGGCACGGAGATGGGAGGCTTGCTTGAATCGATGACCCCGTGAGAGCGACGGACTTCGGATCCTTTCTCTCCGTGTCTCTGCCTCCGCGAGAGCCTTCCCGCTGCCGGGGCAACTCTGCTCAACCGGTTCAGGATTTCGCTACCTACCCGGCCATAGCGCCTCCGCCTTTGTTTTGTCATGCAAGCTACGGCTTCGGTGCATCCGCAACGTGTCGGGGCGCGCCGTTCACGGCGCTTCCGCTCGAGCCAACCTGCAGCGGCAATCTCCTCCCGTTCCATGGCCCGCCCTGGGTGGATGCCTTCGCCCTGGCAGCACCCTTGCATGTTGAGCTTGCCATGCCCCTTTGAAGACACGCCCTGAAGCGGCGTGAACGCCGCGCCCCGGCGCTGCCGCGCGCAGCGCCGACAACCTGTGGATGCACCGCCACACCCACACCTTCTCCGATCCACTTTGGACTTTGCTCCCGCCCACGGGCGGTTCATCATCACCAAGTTCCCCGCGATGAATCCTTTCTTTTATCCTGTTTCCATTTGAAACTCTGAATCAACTCCATGTCGCCTGCCGATTCCAATTCCACCGTGGACCCCCAGGCTCTCCGTCGCAAAGTCGCCTGGCGAATCCTGCCCTGGGTGTTTCTGCTCTACATCGTGGCCTACCTGGACCGCGCCAACGTCGGATTCGCCAAGTTGCGCATGAAGGAGGACCTCCGCTTTTCCGAGGAAGTTTTTGGATTCGGGCTGGGCATTTTCTTCATTGGCTATCTCATCCTCGAAATTCCAGGAGCCCTGCTCGTTGAACGCTGGAGCGCTCGAAAGTGGTTCGCGCGGATTCTGATCACTTGGGGGTTTATCTCGGCACTGACGGCATTCGTCCGCACCCCGATGGAATTCTACATGGTGCGTTTTCTCCTCGGGGTGGCGGAAGCGGGATTCTTTCCGGGCATCATCGTCTATTTCACGCACTGGTTTCCCGGTGCCGAGCGGGGACGCGCTCTGTCGGGCCTCGTGATGGCCGTGCCCTTCAGCCTGGCCATGGGTGCTCCCGTGTCCGCGCTCCTGCTTGATGTCGGTTGGCTCGGACTCGCCGGTTGGAAGTGGATGTTCATCGTGGAAGGTTTGCCCGCTGTGGCCCTTGGCATCGCGACCCTGACTTTCATGACCGACCGGCCACGCCACGCCCAATGGCTCACCCCCGCGGAACGAGACTACCTCGAAGGCGTGCTGGAAGCGGAGGCGAAAGCCAAGGAAGCCTCCGGCAAATCGACCATCAGGCAGGCGTTGAAGCAGTCGAATGTGTGGCTGCTCGCCCTGGGCATTTTTGCCACCAACACCGGCGGCTATGCCCTCGCCTTCTGGCTTCCTACCACCGTCAAAAACGTCTCCGGGGGTTCAGACCAGGCAGCCTTGTTTTACAGCGGACTCTTCTATTCGTTCGGGTTGTTGAGTGTCTTTTTGTCAGGGCGTTCCTCGGACCGCCTTGGTGACCGCAAGTGGCACTGTGTCGCTGGTCAATTCGCCACGGGGGTTTTCCTCGCGTGCAGCGCGATTCCCGGACAAAGCTTTCCGGTGGTCATGGCATGGCTTTGCGCGACGGGATTTGCGGGCTACTTCTGGCCCTCGCCCTTCTGGGCGCTGCCCACCCTAACCTTGACGGCCTCCGCCGCGGCCGTCTCGATCGGCTTCATCAACATGTGCGCCAATCTGGCCGGCTACCTGGGCAACCATTTCACCGGATGGCTGCGTTCCCAGCAGGCGTCCGAGAACCAGTGCCTGCTCTTTCTCGCCGCCTGCTACCTGCTCGGCGGCATCATCACGGCCTTCGTCCGCGTCCCTTCGCGCAACGGAAGAGGGTAATAATTGTTGCATCGTTACCTCCACATAGGGTCATCCCTATGTTAAGAAACCCATGGACAGACAGTTCGCAAGAAACTCCAGTGCAACACCAGTTGGAAATCAGACGGTTGGGTAAATACGTGATTAGGGTTGCCGTCGCCGTGTTAGTCACTTTGGCATTCTGCTTTCTTTGTCGGTGTTTGGCACTGTTGCCTGATTCCGTGCAGTTCCTCCTAAAGGGTGCCAAGTTGAGCCCTGCGACGTTGCTTGCGTGTCATGTAATTCCGGTAGAGGGAATCGCAGTCTTCGGCTTCCCTGCGGTAATCTGGATCACCTTTTCCTGGTCTAAAAACATGGATGTGAAGACTGGCGTGGCACTTACTGTTGCCTCGGTTGTGCTGTCCTGTACACTTCAAATAATTTATGAGCTGGCGAGCAGTATGGCTGTTCCTGCTGTTCCGCGTTCGGATCCCAATTCCACTCGCATAGTTTTGAATTGGCTTTGCGTCGCATCGCTCTGGGGCGTGGCGGTCTTAGATATCGCCTCGTCGCTTCAAGAAAGAGGTGTGCTGTCTGGTAAGTGAGGATTGAGCTCCGACTCCCAACTAACTTGATGCCCAAGTTCCTCACCATTCCGCACCCCGACCCGGCGGAGTTTTCTTGCTAGAAACGGCAATTCAGCAGCGCCGAGATGCGCAAAAGCTTCACTGGCAAAGACCTGCCGAAAGTTGAGGTGGATACACAAGGTGATCCATCCGTACATCCAGAGGATGTCGGTGACCGGGTTGTCGTGCTACCGCAGACAGCCCTGTCTGCTGTGTCGCAGGCTGCCCAGCGTGCGGGGCGACGAAGGGAACCCGGCGCGTGGAGAGCATGGAATCGCCTCGTTCTTCACCCGCCGGCCCACAGGGCCGACGGGCCGTCGGCCATACGGCAGGCGGGGTAGCCTGCGCCACACGACAGACCACTTCGGGATGGTCCGGTTGTTCGCAGCTCGTGCGAGTTCTTGATCGCAGGATCATTGAACCTACGCAAGGGAGCCGGGCCAGTATCCGCCTGGCCTTTATGGGCGCGACTGCGGCTTGAGGCTGGACCAATCCGAGTTCATGATGGGAAAAACGGAAATGGTCCATGTCCTCTGAACGTGTTTTTCCTCTGGATCCGGAGCCCCTCGTCCCTTCGGCCTCAAGATTTGCCGAAAGTGAGAAACCCGGGCAGAATCCTCCCATGTCCAGCGCGATGAACCTCGACGACGTGATGAAGGAGCTCGCCGCGAAGGCGAATCCCCAATGCAAGCGCACCTACCTGCGTCACGGTGCCGCTGAGCCCCTCTTCGGTGTCCGCATTGGCGATCTCAAACCGTTGCAAAAGAAGCTGAAGGGCCGGCAGGAACTCGCGCTGGAACTTTTTGCCACCGGGAATTCAGACGCCATGTACCTGGCGGGCCTCATCGCCGACGGCTCGCGAATGACGCGCCAGCAACTCGACCGATGGGCGTCCGGCGCGACGTGGCATATGATTGCCGGATATTCCGTCGCGTGGTTCGCCGCCGAGCACCCTTTGGCCGTCGAAATCGCCAGCCAATGGATCGACTCACCCAAGGAATGCGTCGCGATCGCGGGCAGGTCCACGCTGGGTTCGGTTCTGGCCACCGTGCCCGATGAACGCCTTCCGATCAAGGAACTCTCCGCCGCGCTCGACCGATGCGCGAAGTCCATCAAGACCGCGCCCAACCGGGTCCGCTACGCGATGAATCATTTCGTGATCTGCGTCGGCACCTACGTGCAGCCATTGGGTGACAAGGCCCTCGCCACCGCGCGCAAGATCGGTCAGGTGGAAGTGGACATGGGCCAGACCGACTGTCAGGTGCCCGACGCGGAAAGTTACATTCTGAAGTCCCGGCGAGGAGCGCCCATCGCGCCGAAACGCAAGACCACGCGTTGCTAGGGAATCGTGCGGATCAGGCCAAAGCTGCATCCGCCAACGCCAGACTCGCGTCGATGCCTTCGACGATGAAATCAATTTCATCCCGCGTGACCACGAGAGGCGGGACAACCCAAATGCCAAATTTGTCCGACGGCACGTAGATGCGGCGTTCTTCAAGGAGAAACCGGGAGATGTCTTGCATCACGGTGGGCAGGTACTTCTCCGTGGCCCGCCGTAGCGGCGTTCGTTTCTTGCGGTCCTTCACCAAATCAAGGGTCCAAAAAAGCCCCAAACCGCGGACATCACCGACGGAAGGATGCCGACTCGCCATGGCTCGCAATCGTTCCCCGAGGTAGCGCCCCAACTCCTCCGCCCGCTCCACGAGTCGCTCCTCGAAGAGCACGCGGAGGCTCTCCAGAGCGGCCGCGCAGGACAACGCGTGGCCGGAAAAGCTCAGCCCATGGCCGAAGATGTGCCGTTCGAACACCCTGGAGACCTTCTCACTGAAAATCGTTGCGGCCAAAGGACAGTAGGCCCCAAGCGCCTTTCCCATCACGATGATGTCCGGCTCCACCTCGTCGTGCTGGATCGCGAGAAACTTGCCCGTCCTTCCCAGGCCGGTCATCGTTTCATCGGCGATCAGCAGCAGCCCCCATCGATCACACAAGTCCCGCAACCCGTGCAAATATCCGGCCGGTGGAGGAATGATGCCGTTGCTTCCCACCACAGGCTCGATCAGAAAGGCCGCCACCCGGGCATTCCCTCCCTCCTGTTCCACCATGTAATCGAGATACTGCAAATGCCGTTCGACGCCTTCCGCTCCTTCACCAAAGTAAGGCCGGTAATCTCCGGCCTCGGGAGCGAACACAAATCCTGGCGCGGCGGCCGGCTCCAAAAACCAGCGGCGTGGGTCACCACTGGCGGAGGAGGCACCGAAAGACGACCCATGCCAGGATCGATAGCGGGAAATAATTTTGTAAGGAAAGGGATACGGCAGCGACGCGTCCGTATGCGAGGGAGGGGTTCCAAAAGTTTCCGCGTATCGAAACATGCGGGCGCCCTTGATCGCCGCTTCCACCGCGGAGGCTCCGCTCTGTGAAAAAAACACCCGCTTGCGAGGTGAACCTGGAGTCAACCGCGCCAATTCCGCCGCCAAAGCCGCGGTGGGCTCCGTGGCAAAATCATCCGTGACATACACCACGGACTCCATCTGGCGCCGCATGGCCTCCAACACGCGAGGATGGTTGAATCCCAAATTGATGCACTCGTGGGCGCTGCGCAGATCGAAGATGCGCCGCCCCTCCACGGTCGTGATCCAGCAACCGGAGGTACTGGCCACGGGGATGGGACGCGCCTGCCCTTGCCGCGACCAGCACTGCATGACATGCGCCGACTGGAGCTCAGCAAACGATTCGGTGTGCATACGCCGAACCCTCCGAATCCCACCCAGGCTTGGCAAGTCTGGAAGTCAACCCCGCAACTTCTGCGGCGCATCCCGATGTTGCCGGTGATGCAGGTAGGGCGCGTCCGTCCCGGCGCGCCGCCGGAGCATGATGTTTTGCATCCAGTGGGCGGCGGGCTGGGACAGGCCCGCCCTACCAACAACATCGGGACGCACGGCAACTTCTGGAAACAACCTCCCCAATCTCAGAACTCCTGACCTGTCGTGGAATCGGGTTGAGCCCGCTTGGCGGTAGATGAGGTCAGGAGATCGGAAGAATCGTTTCGGTTAGGTAAGCAAGCCCGCCTTCAATCCCAAAGGGATTGTGTCCTCCAGCCCAAGGTTGCGAGGAACGAGCTACCTTGGGTTGCCGTTTGGAATTCAATTCAACCGCAACGCGGTTGTGGCTTTACCCCGCCAAACGGAAATAGGTTTTCGTCACAACCCCGTTGGGGTTGGTTTCCATGGGCGAACCGTGACCCAAGGTAGCTCGTTTCTCGCAACCTTGGGCTCCGGGACGGAATCCCTTCGGGATTCTTGGCCGGACGAGTTTGAGTTGCGTTACGTCGGTTGCAAAGGGTTTAACTTCAAAACGGCAATTGCCCTTCATGAATCCTCGCAAGGTCCTGGCGATAAAGCCAATTCGATTCACTCACCAGATCCATCAAGGATAGGCCTCGTGCTTCGTTATGTCTTTCTCATCCAGGCCTTTTCAAATCTTTGCCTCGCACAACTGTCGTTCTAAGGATTCTCTTCCCGGCTCATTGTCGTTCCACTCCCCCTTCCCTCCGCTTCGAGGTCAGGAGGTCTGATCCGGATAATTCATACTGAGCTTGAATCCGCGACAGTGTGCCGCGTGAGGGCACGCGGCCTACAATCGCGCCTGCCTCTGTGTTTGTAGGCCCGGTGTCCTCACCGGGCGTCCCGTTCATGAAATATGCGGTCTGAGTCTACCCGTCCAGCGCCGACTCCACTTCCCGAGCCAGTAACTGCTGACGTGCGGCATGCAACCGGCGCATCGCGACCCTCGCCACTCGCTTCATGAGCTCATAACCGAACTCATGATCGCGTTCCGCGGTCACGAGCAAATGTCCTCCGTTCAAAATCAAAGCCTGGACGGGTTCCAATGCACGCGCTTGAAACTGCCAGGCGAACGGAGGAAAAAGCCACGACCACCCAAGGGCTTCGCCTGCTTCCACATTTTGAATCGTGACCGTCCCGTCCGCGGGTTGGTGAGCTTCCACGGAAACCCTGCCACTCTCAATGAGGTAGAAGGAACTCGCGGGCTCGCCTTGCCGAAACAGAACGTGATTGGGTGGGAATTTCGCTTCGCGCGCACCGGTGGCCAGTTCTTGCAATAGCCGGGCATCCATCCCTGCGCAGAACGGATGCTGCGCGATTCTTTCCGCCATGGTTTTCATTGGGGGGCCTTTCGATTCCATAGGACTGCTCCATGCTCACGACCATCGTGTATTTCAGTGTAAAACCGCGTGCAGCGCCGGGGACGATTCCCGCACTTTGCGCACCCAACGGCTGAAAATGTCACGGGTCATTTCGCGGCATTCTCCGGCTTCCGCCGACTCGTTGACGGTGTGATCTGCCGGCAGCCAGTCGGCACGGACGTGACGTTCCTTCGCCGTCAAACTAACCGGCCGCAAGAATGACTTGAGCTCCACCAGAAGCCTGCGACCCGGTTCGTCATGCATGGCTTGGGCCTCCGCCACCAGTTCGAAAGTCTCGCCATTCAACTGAACGCAACCAAGGGCTTCGCACGTGTCGATCACATGTTTCATATCCGCCCGCAGCCTTCCACCGAGCCGTATCCGCCACCTCCCAAAGCTTGGGAAGGATGCACCGGATTTTGCGGGATCCTTCGAGCCCCCCTCTACTCCAGCTCAAACCGAAGGCGCCAGTAACCGGCGCGGGCTCCCGGAGCCGGGGACGCATCGACGGACGCCCGAAAAGCATCCATCACCCTTCCATCCGGCAAGGGGGTTGTGGCCGCCAGTTTCAACCCCGCGCCAGCCAATGACCAGGTGGACAGGTCGAAGCTGTGCTCCCAAACCATTCGCACGCCTTGAATTCCCGGTTGCCTCACGAATCTCAATTCAAGATGAGGCAAGCCGTCCACCCGGACAACCACGGCCTGAACAGAGTCTCGCGAATGGGGATTCTCCGGATCCGTGCCGGAGAGAAACTCCGTCAAATCAGTGGCCCCGTCTCCATCACCATCCCGCGCCGGTTCACCTTGAAATCGGGGAGATCCCGTGCCGGACACTCCCGGCGTTCCTCCCGATCTTGCGCTCGCGGTCCAGCTCCCAGGGTTGTTCCAATCATCCCCCGCTTTGGGATGCTTGATGACGTAGCTCTTGCCCTCGGCCAAAGCCTCGTCTGGCCATAAACTGGTGTCATTGTACTGAAACTCCTGGATCACTTCCCCACGGGCGTCCCTCCAGATCAAAGTCTCACCTCCATTGTCCAACCGCCCCGCGTACTGCCCCAGAATGTTTCCCGCCGGAACGTGCGGATTCCTCATCTCAAAAGCGCGCCGATCGGCTACGAGCACACGGGATTCTCCCGGGCCGAGAAATCGAGCACCCGCGGCGGCGTGATCAAAGGCGAACGAAACGCCCTTGGTCAACGAAACCCCCTTCAGATCGACCGTGTGGACCGACACATTCATCAACTCCAGGAACTCGAATTGAGAGGCTTCAACCAGTCCCGCGCGCTTCTCCTCCTCACTCAGTTCTGCGGGTTGAAACATCAGTTCAGAAATAACAACGTTCCCCCGCTTCGCGGGAACAGGCCCGACCAGATACGCTTCCTCCAGCAGCGGAGACCACTGATTCTGAACCAAGGTCCTCGCCTTGAGCACGCGCGAGCGATCCAGCAAGATCGGGGAGCTGTATCGCGTAGCGGCCGGGGACACCACGCCGCCGGGACGACGCGGATCCGATCCATCCAGGGTGTAGTAAATCGTTCCTTGCGGGTATTGCACTCCAGCCGCCACACGTTGAAATGGAGAGATCGAAATCTCCACAGGCGCGTCAAGAATGCCTCCCCTTCGACTGGGTTGCGGCGGACGAAGCACGGTGTTTAACGTGCGAAGGCTTTGATCATCGAGCCACTCCAACCTCTGCCGCAGCCAGTTCCTCATATAACCCACTTCAGCCTGCCACGTCCTCAAGGTTGTGGCCGCGGCTGGATTAGGCCAATCCCTCACGCCCAAACCAGGCCAGCGCCTGAAATGGCGAGCCACGGGGTTTTGGATGTTCGCCGGGGCCCGATTGCTGATGGCTCCCTCATAGCCGTCCAACAGCGTCTTCATGTATCCGTCGATGGTCGAGGTAATCCGTTCCTCGGAGAGGATTTCCCGCCGCCATTCCCAATACCGGTCCCAATGCGCAAGTCGATACTCCGGGTCGTTATGCAACCTCGGATAATAATTCTGCCCCACTCCGCCCGCGATATCGTAGAGCCATCCCGAGAATCGATCGCCGGTGGCGTAATCCGCGTTGCCCAGGGAAATATTGAAATCCCACAACGGCCCGGATCGCAACCGGCCCGCGCGATCCTTGTGGAAATACGTGCTGAAAACGTATCCGTCCACCTGCTTGGCCACCTCGAGCATCCACTGGGCGTCGATGAAGGTGTCCGGGTCTAGATAAGCCCGATACCCGGCAGTGCTGTCACGAAAATTGGACCCCATCAAAGCCGTTTCAAACGAGGACAAAAATCCTCTCAGATAATTGAGCTGAGCGGGATTGATCTGATCCGGATCAAAACTTTGCAACGGCATGTTGAACCTCGGCGTGGTCCAGCGCGTCTTGACGGGATCCTCCTTGTCCTTTCGAAAAATGTATCCTCCTGTAATCAATTCAGGATCGGTCGTCTTCGAATTCAAGTTCTCCAATGGAACCCGATCCTTCCCGCGCTTCATTTTCTCCATCAGCACATAGATGCCCCGGTAACTCCCATAACCCACCTTGCCGCTCGCCGGGTTGGATTGATGGAAAAAGAGCTCCACAAAACGCGTCCGCATCGCCGTCCCATCCTGTCCGCGCATGCTTCGCATCCAATCGAACACCAGCTTGTTCCGCATCAAGGTCTTCTCGCTCCAGGGACCGTAAAGAATCCAATCCGATTCCTCCGGCATGCCCGCCAGGGAAGCATCCAAATCCTTTCCCTCTTCGTCCCGCAACTCCAAGGCATAACTCTTCTGGCCAAAGCCGGAAGAGCTTTCACCACGCACGTGCGCTCCCGCCGGACCCGCGTAATCCGGCGGTCCTCTTAATGAAGCCCGCCCGGTCACAGGGTCAGGACTCAACACCACGGCATAGACCGGTCGGAATGGATTCGAACCACCACTCGATCCGTCCACTCCAAAACCAAACGATTCGAGAAACACTAGCGGCAGGTTCGAGTCGAAAACTCGCTCGCTTCCGTTATAGCGGGTCAATGTTTCGTCCAAGAAAACAAAAGTTCTCCCCGTGATCCTGCCCGGCAAGTATCCGGGCGCGTAAGCCCGGGCACGCACCATGGTCAACCGCTGAAGTGCGATCGGCCCTGAATAAATCGCCGAGGACGGACCGGGTTCTGTTCGATCCAAGGTGTAGCGAATGACCAATCCAGGAACAGGAGAGGACTCAAGGACCAAGTGGACCGCTGAATCCAAAAGTACCCCGGCGTGGGAAAACTGAACTTCGGGAGCAAATCCCTTTTCCTGAGGTATTGACACATTAACGGCCCCTGGAGACGGGGGGAACATATGGCCTCGCAGCCTCGAATTCGCGTGCTCCCCAAAACTGGCACCTCGATCCTGTGGCCCATACTCCATGAAACTCTGGATGGTCTGCCCATCAGGCCGCACCAGCGCCAGAAACCCACCCTGAGGAGACAGCTCAAAGGATGCGTGCAGAAAACGATTCGTAGCCAGACTGCGGTTTCTGCCCGACGCGAACACCACCTGGTAGCTGTAAGGCGACATCACCAAACTCGGTATTTTCCAACGAGTGAGGTTGGACCGGGAATCCGTCACGAACCAACCGGTCAGGTCCACACTCGACTCCGACCCGTTGAGCAACTCGAACCAGGAAGGCGTTTTCGCAAATTCATCCTCAAAATCCGAGTTGACCGCCGCGAGTTCGGATACGATGGGACCTCCCCGGTCCACCACCGGCACGACTTGAGTCGTCGCCCGCAGGTTATCGATGGCCAAGTCCATCGTCCGAGTCGTTGTGCGAGCCGTGAAACCGAATTGGTCTCCGAGCCGCGGATTAAACCCCGGCAGCACCAAATCACTGCAAACCACTTTCCCATCGTAGGTGACATCCAATCCAAACTCGTCCCACCGGATCGAAAGCGGTCGGAAGAGCATCTCGTAAACGAAGACCCGCGGAAACTTGGCCGCGAGCACGCCCCCAACCGAGACGACGATGGCTGAGTTCCCCGTCTCTTCGTCGAAAGGGTCGAAAGCCAGCGTCATCCCACCCGGCAGGGGCGCGAATCCGCCCTCGCCTGTGCCGGCGTCGAGAGGCAATTTTCCCAAACTGATGGACCACCCTTCCCCTGTTTCCTGATCGTCGGGACGATTCATCCCGATCGTGCAGCTCAATTCGAAAGAGCGCATCACTCCGTTGGGATCGAGCACGGGCAGTCGAAACGCCGCAGCGCTATGTTCCACACTCCGGTGCGAGAGCCATAAAGCGCGATTCACTACTTTGCCGAGAACCGCCGCCCCACCATCCCTCCGTTCCACAGTCACCGAGGAACCATCCGAAAGTTCGCCTGTGCCATCGGCATACTCGAAAGTTTGCGCGCCGCCCGCGCCAGGATAAACCCCGGCGTAATCATCAAAACTCAGAAAGAGAAGGAGGACCCAACTCCACGCGAACACTCGAAACCAACTCAGGCCTCCCCGGGCAGATTTGTTCCGCGGACTCAAGTCCGAGTCGGAGTCCTCCTCACGAAGGCAGGACACCGTTGCGACGCGCATCTCGTGCATGACTCCTACCATCCGGCAACTCCTCGAACCTGGAAAGGAATTCCTGCCGCTTGGAATGAATTCAACCGCAACGCGGTTGTGGCTTTAACCTGCCAAACAGAAATAGGTTTTCATCACAACCTCGTTGGGTTTGGTTTCCATGGGCGAACCGTGACCCAAGGTAGCTCGTTCCTCGCAACCTTGGGCTCACGGACGGAATCCCGTTGGGATGCTTGAGGTGCTCGACATGCCTGTCCTGGTGTATTCTTACGCATCAAAGCGAGTGGAACCCATCGGGCGATCAGGAGCGCGGCGTTTACGCCGTTCCAGGATGTGATGGCATGGGCGCTTGGCATGTTCAAGGTGCGAGGTTTGTTGGAAGAGCAAACCCTCCCTGCCGTCCCCGAAAAGTCCAAGACCTCCTCTTCCCGGCTCATTTTCGTTCCACTCCCCACCCTTCCCTCCGCTTCGAGATTCGGAGGTCTGAAGCTTCAAACTACACCGTCTTTCATCAACCGCCCTCCACCCTTGCTCAAAAGCTCCTCACGGTCCGGTTCGCAATCGAACGAAATAAAGCTGCTCCGCCAGCTTCCCAACGGTTTCAACCGCCTTGTAGAAAACCTGCTCGTAAGCTCCCATGGGGATCGTCTCATCGCCCAAGAATTGGAAGATGTCCGGACCTGATTTCCAATCGGCTCCCTCGGCATCCGTGCGACCTTCCAACACCAGTTCGATGCCATTCCCACCTATGGGGCGCTTGTAGGATACCTTCAGGAACTGAACACCCCCCTCCGTGGCGATTGAGAGTTTCAAGATATCCAAGACCGTCGTCTTGAGTTTTGGGTCCGCTCCCGTGGCTTGCTCGATCGCGTTGGGAATGCCGTCGGCGTCCGGATCCGCCTCCGGTCCCCAAACCGTGCTCTTCAGCGAAAGATTGGAAGCCGTGGAAGCGCCAAAATTTTTCTCCTCCCAGGGTCCCTCGACGGTGACGACCACCACGCATTGAGTGGAATTGCCGCTGGAGTCCGAAGCCGAAACCACCACCTGATGTTTGCCGATCGGCAGCGGTGTCCCTGGCGCCGGGGACTGAGTGATCTTCAGCCGGTTCACGGGCGTGCAGTCGTCAAAAAAGTCCATGGACGACACGAAATCCGGCGTCGACGCGACGCATGGCGACTGTCCCGTGGTTGAATTCACCGGCTTCTGACAGTGCAAAGTGACCTCCGGCGGACAACTCATGAGCGGCCCATCGAAGTTCGTGAATTCCATTCCACCCGGATAACCATACGAATCGAACTCGGAGAAACCGTATCCTGTCAGCCCGATGGGCCCTTTCCCGCGGATGAAATAGGCGGTGGCCGGTTGCAACCGAACCTGCGCATAGACCGCCCCCCCACCCACAAAACTTCCCTTGGTGATGTCCGCGGGATTCCACGCCCCCAATCCCAGACCATTGAGGGTCGTGCTGTTCAGCTCCGTCAAATTGCGGGCCACGATATTGACATAGTTGGCCTCGAAATCCACCGCCTTGGGGGTCTGGATTCGGTAATCAAAGAACCAGCTCTCCACCGGCTGTATCAGGGTCGTGAAAGGATCGGCGTGAACCACGTGGTCGAAGTCCGAACTGGATGAAATCTGGGTCACCAAAGCGGGCCCGCGCGCATTCACACGCGTTGCGGATTTGATGAACACATCTTTGAACTGACCCCGGTCGAGATTGAAACTCTGATTTCCGTCGCTGCTCGCCAAGGTCACGAGATTCTTATCCTCCGCCGAAAGGATGCGCAGCGTGTCGCCCAGGCGGGTCGCCAGAGGAGCCACCAGATAGCTGGTCCCCCACAAATTGACCGGCAACAACTGCTCGACAACCACGTCGCAAAAGAATTGATTCACCGATTGGACATTGGCGCAGCGGTGCGACCCAAATACCGAGATGGGTTTGTTGGCGACAAGGCGGGTTCCCGTCAGATCGGCGGGCTTGCCGTTCTCATTCCGCAATTGATAGGTCTCACCCCGCTTCAATTTGACGACAAACGGAGTTCCCGCCGGGTGCGAACCGACCTTGCCGGAAGGCGTGATGGTTACCTCTGTGTTGTTGGCTACCGCGACGATGGCAAATTGCGTGCCGTTCAAAATCGGAATGCCGTTAAAAACGTTCGGATAAGCCGAAATCCAATATTCCAAACCCAGACATTTCACCGGCAGCGCCAAAAAACTGTCCGTCGTGTAATCCATCCGAGTTGTCCCGTAAACGGCGACCTCCGCGGAAGCCGTGACACGAATCGCTTTGTGCTCGATCTGCTCGGGTCCTCTCAATTCCAGCACCGAGGGAATCGCGACGGTGAGGGAGCCCTCCGCGGGGATGGAAAAACTCTTTGGGAAACCCGAAATCGAGTATCCAGGAAGATCCACCACCCCCACGGTCTTGGGTGGGCCCGCGATGATCAAACTCAAGGCAAGGGGCGTGTCGGGTTCCTGCGCGTAGTTTTCGGGAAAGGCGATCCAAAAGTCCCTGCCATTCGTCCGCTTGGCACAATCACCGCCGGTGGCTCCCCGATCATATTCCAAGCAGAGCTGCGTGGGGAGAATCAGGAATCGCCGGGCGTTGGAATCATGGCTCAATCCATGAAATGCCAGCACGTTTCCGCCGGATTTCAGAACACCGAGGTAATCGCTCAAATCAATGTCTTCCGCCACCAATCCCTCGGCATCCGGTCGATCGATTGGAGCTTTGCTATTCCACGTCGTGTTTTCCGGCGCGTTCCGCCTCGCCACCTCAGCCCCGTTCAAATAGGCGATGAACCCGTCGGAATATTGCATTCTCAGTTTCAAGCCCGTCGCCAGCGAGGGCGAAACGGGCACATTGAACGGCACCCGGATGAAGGCCGAAGCATTCTTGCCTCGCATGGGAACACGCACGTCGGTCCCGATCAAACCGCTATAAAGCTGGCCTGGACCCGGTCCCGCATTGAAATCCTCGTCCAAAACCGACAACCCCTGCATCCCTGCGGCAAAAACCGCTTCAACCTGCGAATCCTCCAGTGACTTTCCCCAAATGATGAAGTCGTCCAACTGGCCTGTATAAGGAAACTGACCGGCCAGATCTCTGCCCTCGAAGAGGTCCGCCTGGCTGACAATCGTGTCCAATGCTTGCGAAGTCAACGCGGCCATCCCGATTCTTTTCCCATTCAAGTAACCCACGACCTGCCCGGCACTTCGGTTCACAACGAGTGCGGCATGATGCCACGTGTTGGGGGCGGTGGGACCCAGAGTGATCGTCTTGGCACCCGCGGGACTCACAACCTGAACGAAAGTGGAGGCTTGCGTGCGATAGATGCGCCATCCCGAAGGCAGCGCTGTCGCCGCCCCGGCAGGTTGCTTCGAAACCATCACTTCCGTGTAGGTCTGCCCGACGGTGCTCGCCTGCTCTCGCGTGGGGCGAAACCAAATCGCGGCCGTAAACGAACCGGCCCCGGGATCCAGTTCCACGTGATTCGCGACCCTGACTTGGTCCCCGGCATCCCCTGAAAACCCGAATCCCTCTTCAATGCGTCCGGCCCCTTGGCTAACCCCCCCGACCATCGTGCCATGATGCAGCAACGGTCCGCTCTTATCCAGAACCTGAGTGGCATTGAGGTCGGGTTTGTCGAAGGTGTGGTGCAAAATCACCTGTTGTCGAAACGGGTTCTCCCCGACATCAAACCCCACTCCAGTCACTCCGCGAATCCAATGCTTATCCGAAAAACTGGCGAGCACCCAATCCATGCCCATGTTGTTGGTTGGAATCAGCGTCCGGGCCACGGCTCCCTTCTGGAGCAGTTGCAGCCCGTTGCAGAAACATCGATTGGTCGGATCACTGAAGGTGTGGGCCTGGGCCAGTTGAATCGTAAACAATCCCGAGTAAGGCACGCTGCAATCGTAGCCGAAATTGGTGTGCAGCTTTCCGTTCGGCCCGGCGGGACGCCGGTCTTTACCCGAGGCGAACAGCCGCAAAGTCTGGCCTGAGGTCAGCGCATACCCCGCCGGAAACTGCCACTTATTCGGAACCTTTGGGTCGTCCGTGAGATAATGGCCGGAGAGGATGCCGGTTTCCAGCGACCGAATCTCGATGTAAGCGGGAAAATCTCCATCCTCATCCGCAAACGTCGTGTTGGCGGCCGCGGGCACCACGGTCACAAATCGAAGCTGCCCCTGAACCTCGACACTCCACGCCAGCGATGCCCAAGCCAGCAGGAACCCGCAAAAGTGCCGAATCGTTTTCATGGCGTCAGACTGAGGAGCAACAACTCCACGTTGAGATTCGACAACACGAGGCTCAGGTTCGGACTGATCACCTGAACGCCATTGTTCGCAAGATTGACCTGCCCTGGATTGAACCCGACCAGGGTGTCCACCCCTTCGCCGTCTGCTTCCAAAATCGAATCAATCCCCAGCATGTTCGAAAGATTGAAGAGATAGAAATCGTTACCCTTGCCCCCCAGCAGAATATCAAACCCGCCACGGCCCTCGAGATAATCCGCATCGTCCCCGCCGATCAGGATGTCGTTCGACGAACCCCCAATGAGCGTGTCCACCCCGCCCAAGCCTGACAATACAACCCGGCCGGCGAACCCGGAAGCATCCAGCGTGTTGTTACTGGAACCACCGGTCAGAAGGGCTTGTTCGAATCCCACCAGGGTATCGACTTCAGAACCGATCTTGAGCTGGGTATTGGTCAGAACAAAATCCGCATCCCTCGTTTCACGGACGATATCAATGCCCAAGCCGCCATCCAGCAGGTCCGAACCGCCGCCGCCCATGATGAAATTGTTCAGGTTGTTTCCAGTCAGGGTGTCCGCCATGGCTCCACCCACAACGCTCTCAATGAACGGACCGATGATCTGCAGCGTAAAATTCGGCGTCACCGGCTGCGGGACGAAGACTCCAAGATTCAACGTGACGCTTCTCGATTCAGTCTTGGCGAAGGTAATCGTGTCCAAGCCGCCATCATCCGCGAGGAAATCGCTGCCCAGGTTGTCATCGGCATCGAATTCGAATATGTCATTTCCCAACCCGCCATTGAGCTGATCATTTCCTCCCGCGCCGACGAGAAAATCATCCCCTCCGCCCCCGTCCAGAACATCCGCTTCATCCCCGCCCTCGAGGCGGTCCTTCCCGAGGCCTCCGTTGAGGGTGTCCACTCCCTTGTTCCCCTCAAGGACGTTATCCAAATCGTTTCCGGTGAGGGAGTCATTGTTCTGGCTTCCCTTCACATTTTCAACCCAGGCCGGTCCCGGCAACTGAAGCTGCAAATGGGCGTTCACCACCTGCAGCGCGTTGGACGCCAAGTTCAACGCGATTCCCAGGGTGGTGGTGCTCCCGAAATCAAGGGTGTCGGTGCCCCCCGAATCGGCAAGCACATCAAGTCCTAAGGCGCTGTCGGCGTCGAAGACATAGAGATCGTCTCCATCTCCGCCGTGCAGAATTGAGTTGCCGGGGCCGCTGACCAGCGTGTCCGCGCCGTCGCCACCAGCAAGCGCATGGATCCCTGTTCCAGCATAGAGCACATCATTTCCATTCATGCCGAAGAGAACCGCTTGCCCCGAGTATCCTCGCGCATCCAGCACGTTGTCGCCGTCGCCCCCCGTCAGCAGCGCGCGCTCAATGCCGGTAAAAACAACCTGTCCCGCACCGCCCGCCAGGAGAATGCCCGCGTCGGTGATGGTAAAATCATGGTCCCCTTCCAGCTTCACCGTGTCCCCGAAAATCTGTCCCGCGCCATCGATGGTAATAGGCCCGTTCGTCCAGCCGGTCACATCGAAGACGTTGTCGCCCGGACCGCCGGTCACTTTGATCAATTCCACCTGAGCGACCTGGTCGAACTCGGATTCCGGAGTCAACGGATCGTCATCGATGACGATCGCGTTGTTGACCAGCACGAAGAGCTTTGCGTCTTTGACGATGTCAATTTTGTCGCCGGTGCCGGCTCCGCCATCGAGAACATCATCCCCCGTTCCACCCGACAGAACATCATCGCCTTCTCCTCCCTTCAGAGTATCGGCCCATGGCGAACCGATCAGGGTGTCGTTCCCGGCCCCGCCTTTGAGCGTCACCATGATCCTGGGCTGGCTTTGAGGATTCAGGCTCAATGCCGAGGCGTCCATCAGATCGTCGGTGGCCCCGCCGGTAAGCTCCACCCTCTCGATGCCCAGCAACTCGAATGCCTGATCGGCCACTCCGTCAACAGCGGCGCGATCCAATTCGACACGGACATCCGATGCGCCCAAGTTCAGCAACTTGAAGTCCCCGGCGGCTTGCATGAGGAATTGGTCTGCACCAAGCCCGACCCCGGTAATCTTCGCGCTGCCACTCCAGCCGGTGAGATTGAACGTGTTCGACCCTTCGCCCCCTTTCAACTCCGCCGCTTCAACCGAATTGAGTGATTCGATCTCGCCGTTGCTCTTGAAGAGGTTCGCGTTGTTGAGGACGAAGTGGACATTACCGGATTCGATCAAGAGATCCACGCCCTCACCGCCTCCGATCGTGTCGAATCCGGCGCCGGGATGGAAAATGTCATCGCCTTCACGCCCAATCAGCGTGTCGTCCCCTGGTCCCCCGTAAAAGGTATTCGATTCCGAGTTACCTTTGAGAGTGTCGTTCTTGTCCCCTCCCCGAATCTCCTCAAAACCACCTGCCCCAAGAACCAGGGTCAATCCACCCACCGGCTGCGGAGCCAGCGAGTTCAAGTCGACATTCACCGCCACACCGCTCGTCAGGGAGAAATCCAGCACATCGCGGCCCGGGTCGCCGAGATTCTCGACGATCGTTTCCACCCCCCATGGCAAGTCGGCATCGAAACGATAGGTCTCACTTCCTTCCCGGCCTTCAAGACGGTCGTTCCCCAGCCCTCCCAATAGCACATTGTCTCGCGCGTTGCCGATCAGGAGGTCGTCGCCGCTTCCTCCCAGCAGGGCGTCAATATCCTCATCCCCGAAGATGAGAGACAGCGGCCCCCCCAACCAAACCTCCCGGGCGACGTTCAGAATATGCACGTCCACGGTTAGATTGTGGCTCAATGCGGTGAAATCCAGGGTGTCAAATCCCTTGTCCGAGGCGGCGGACGCGCCATCGCCATTGCCCGTGACCGTATCCACTCCCGTGTCGGCATTCGTGAAAACAAATACGTCATCTCCCTTGCCACCGATCATCTCGTCATTGCCACCCTTGCCCTGGAAGGTGACGTCGCCGGAATACCCCGACGCATCCAGCACATTGTCGGAAGCACCGCCGACCAAGTGCGCGCTCTCCACCCCGGTAATCACATAGAGGGAGCCATTCCCGAGTGTCAGACTCGATCGATCGTGGCCATTGAGATACTTCCCGATCTGCTGGAACCCAAGTCCGGTCTTCGCGGGACTCACGCCAATCATGTCGGACAATGGAGCTGAGGTCTCGTTGGCCAGGATCAATGATTTCGTCGGCCCATCCTCGGAGGCGTCTGCGGTCGAAATCTCTGGAAGAATGAATTTTGCCACGGGCGAGAGGAGCGTGAGGGACTCGCCCACTCCGTCCTTCAGCTTCATGTCGGTATTGTGATCAACCAGAATCCGGTCGTCGCCGAAAAAGCCGAAGATTTCAGCCGAACCGCTCCAATTCGTCAGCGTGAAGAGATTGCTCGCCACGCCGCCCACCAACTTGAGGTGTTCGATGCCCTTAAAGGTGATGGTGGTGTCCAAGTTGATTCCCGGGAGGTCAAAGTGCAGGAGATCAGCCCCGCCGGGTCCGGCGCCTCGCTGCACAGAGTGATGCGCATCGCGCGTTCCCTCCAAAATGTCACGATCGAAACTTCCCTCGATGATATCGTCGCCCCAACTGACGGCGATGAAGTCGTTGCCCAATCCGGCATCAATGATGTCCAGGCCGTAACCCCCGGTGATAAAATCCTCTCCGCCCTGGCCGAAGATGCGATCAATGTTTCGTCCCCCGTCGATGGAGTCATCACCCGGACCGCCGGAGAAAATGAGCTCGTTGTAAGGGTTCAGAACCGGAGGTGGGGCTGGATCATCCGGGGCGGGTTGCAAGAATCGTCCGGGGTGCAGGTGCCGTGGGATGTAGCCCGAGTCACCCAAAATCAGATCCCAGTCGTCCCCAGCCTGAATGGTGTCATTGTCCTCAATGGCTCCGGCCACATCCTTGATGTAAAGGGGAGCCTGCGCCAGTTTCTCGCCCGGAGCCGTGTAGAGGTTCAGGCGCAAAACCACGGATTTGCATTCCTCAATTTCCCCAGCGGCGAGAATTTTAATGGAAAGGGTGCGTTCGAACTGTCCGATCTCAAAGTTCACGACCCTCCGGATTGGCTTGTAATGCTCATTCTCCTTTGCCGCGTTCGGGCCTACAAGTTCTTCCGTCCACAGGACAACCGCTTCCCTGCGCGTTGCCTCCCCTCGCACCAGTTTAATGACCGCGAGGCTGTCCTCATCCGCCTGGCCCACGGAATAGACCGGCTTGTGGAACACCACCACGTCCGACGCCGGCACTTGCGGACCCTTCTCGATGGTCACGTTGAGACTGAAGTCAGGATTGGCGGGGGTGTCGTTGAGATCGAACACGGCGGATCGGAAATCATCCGGATCGATAGCCGACGCGGTCGAATATCCCGGGGGCAGACCGAACTCGAGTTGATATTTGCCGGGAAACACGCCGTTGAACGCATAATTGCCATTGATCGCCACGCTGGACTTCACGGTGTCCACAATGTTGCCCTTGTCATCCAACAGATTGATGTTCATGCCCCCGTAGGGGATCAACGGCAAGGCCCCGTCCTTCAGCCAAACCTGGCCTGAGACGGTGGCGTTGTTGCCCATGCCCGCCGTTTTCACGTCGAAAATCAATCCGTTCAATGGACGCAACCATTCATATTGCTGGCCGGGCGGAGGATTGAGCGGGTCCAGCGCGCGAATCTTGGCATCGTAAACACCTTGGTTGATCGGCGACCAGTGGTTCGTTGCGGTCTGCCAATGCCCCCCGACCACATGGTCGTCTCCCGCTCCGGCGTCGATATGATCGTTCCCGGGGCCGCCAAACAGGGTGTCATCCGTTCCTCCCCGCCCCACGGGTTCGGGATTATCAACTCGCCCCAGGCGCAATCCCTTGGTTTTGTAACCGACCGGCTCAAAAAGTTCCAATCCGCTACCCCCCAGGAAGTTAATCGTCTGCGAATCATTGTCGGTGGTCAGAATGAATCCAGAGTAAAACTTTTTCTCAGTCTGGCTGGGATCTTTGATGGTCAAGGTGCTTTCGATGACCTGGATCACTAGTTTTCCTTGCGAGGCATGCGCGATATACAGGCCATCGTGATCGGTTTCCGCGAATTCAAAGAGATTGTTGTCTCCATCGCTGATCGCGACGATCACACCCTCCAAGCCGCGTTCGTTGAAATCGAAGAATCCATTGCCATTGGCGTCGAGGAACACATAGCCCTTCACCTCGTCTTGTTCGTCGTCGCGGATGGTGGCGATGCCCTTGGTCTGCAGTAACTCTGCGTGTTCGACGCCCGTCAACCAGAGGCCGAAGTTCTCAGGAGCTTCGAGAGCAACGTCGTTTTTCACCAAAATTTCGATTTGGCCGTAGGAATAGTTGGCGTCGATTTCGGGGAACAAGACAACGGAGCCGGTGCTGCCCGTGTAATCCAAACCATCAAACGCCGTCAGATCTACCGTTTTATAGAAGACCTTGATGTCGGTCAGATTGTCGGTGGAACGCAGGTGAAACACCACTTTGACATTGTTCCCTTCCGTCACTTCAACCTCGGATTCAACGAGGTAGACTCCGGGCTTGTTCTCATTGTCCAAGATGTGGAGCGTGGCCTTGAAAGGCGCCGCACTGGCGGGCTTGCCCGTAAAGCCCCTCATGCTCAACGCCACCTTCTCCGTGCCCTCCCACTTGTGATCGTCGAAATTGCCGACGCGAATCGCGACGGTCTTGACGAACTCGTGAGGCGCGAAGGACACGATATAAGTGCCGCCTTCGTAATCTTCGAGATGGGTGGCGGTGATGTCCTGAGTATTGAAAACTGCCGTGGCGGCGCCAACACCCGCGCTCTTGATCAGCGTGATTTCGGCGAAATCTTCATACTCGTGCACATAGAAGTTCGTCTTCGCGAAGCTGATGGGATGGTTGCCCTCCAAACCCGAGTCGTTGTCCACGACTTCAATAATACCGTGATTGCGGGTAATGACTGCATTTTCGGCCGCCGTCAAATTGATGAAGAAGGTCTCGACGCCTTCCGGATGGAGATCCTGATTCAACGTCTCGACCAGGAGATGCTTCACGGTTTCACCAGGCTTGAAATGCAACTTCTGGTCCTTGGGCAGGGCACTGGGATCCGGCGCGAAGATGAAGTCCGGACGCTCCTGGGTTAACAACATCGTCAGGGAAGGCAGGGCGGAAACGGCGGTGCCTTGATTGCTCGCGTACGTCACATACACGTCCTTCTCGCTGGGATTGAGCAACCTGACCTCAAAGATGGCCGCTCCCCCTTCAAAGACGCGTGTCTTATTGGGCAGACCGTCCACTTGGTAAATGGGATCCAACGCCAGGAAGGCGCGCACCGGACCGTCATCGTCCGCGATCACACCCACACCGTGCTTGTCCGCCAGCAGCGCCTTCTGGGCGTTGTACAGCTCCACGAAGAATCGTTCCTCGTACTCGTCCACCGAATCTTGCAACAAGGTCACTTTAAGTGACTTCTCGACCTCGCCCGGCAGGAAAACCAGCACTCCGCCTCCAGGAAGATAATCCAGGCCCGTGCTGGCATAATGGTCTTGGCCGGAAGCCTCGAAAGCTGCCGCGTCCACGGTCTGCCAGTTCACGGTGACGACATCATGGCTCGGATTCGACAACCGTACGACGAAGGTGGCCGGTGTGTTTTCGACCGCAGGCTTGTTCGCTTTGTCCTCGGCGACGTAATCGCTGATGCTCAACTCGGGCGGAGCGTCGTCGCCCACAATCGTGCCGATCACCGTAAAACTGGCCTGGCCGCCATTTTGGAAGAAGACCGGGTCCTGGTTCGGGAAGCTGATCTGGCTGAGCATGACGCTGAACTGCTCAAAGCGTCCTTCGTACATCGTGTCGCCCAAAATCGGGACCGAGACCGTCTTGTTTCTTTCTCCAGGCTCGAAGGTGATGATCTGATCTACGGCCACAAAATCCTTATGAACACCGGTGGACTTTGCGGTGGCGTCAAAGGTGCGGAATCGGACCGAAACGGAGGACTGGACCGCGCGGGAAAGACTCAACGAGAATGGCATGGCCCCGGTCGCGCTGGCCCCTTCATCCACGGAGGATTCAGCGATCGCCAGCACCACCTCGCCGATCACCCCGGCGCTCATGGTGCTCAGCGTCTGGTTCACATGCAATTGAAAGGTCGGCGTGAGCCCAATGTGCGGATTAGCCGCATTGATGGGAACGGCATCGCTATCGGCATTCTCATTCCCTGTGGCATTGGGTGTCACCAACTTCAGCCCCTTGCCCGTCACCGTGTTGTAAGGCGTGGTGAACTTGAGCCAGTACTTATCCGGATCCAGTCCGGTAAACTTGAAGGATCCGTCCTCCTTGGTGGTCGTCTTGTCGGCGAAGCTGGGATCGGATTGAGAAAAGATTTGGACCATGATCCCGGCGACGCCTTGTTCACCTTCGTCCCGAATGCTGTTGCCGTTCATGTCCAGCCACACCACCGAACGCACGGCGATGCCGGTGTCCCGGTCGCCGGTCTTTCCTTGGGCGTCATCCCCAAACAACTGATCGTTCCCTGTCCCGCCATCCGCAAAGTCATTGTCATCTTCCTCGATGACTTCGCTCTGCCCGCTCACGAAGAAATTGCCACCGAAAAGGAAGTCATCCCCCCGCCCCCCGAACAGGAAGTCGTAATTCCCTCCGCCAATGATGAAATCATCGTCCGACTGAACCGGATCATCCTGATATCCGATATCCTCCAGGTTCACCCCACTGGCCAGGATTTGGGCTGTGTTGGATACCCAGTTGGGTGTCCAGGACTTGACGGTACTACCCACGAGCAAATCAATGCCGCTGTGCCCGAACAACTGGTCGTTCCCGTTGTCGCCGATCAAGACGTCGTGGCCGGAACCGCCGAGGATGAGATCGTCGCCACCGCCGCCCCGGACGACGTCATCGCCGTCCCCGGCGAGAATCTCATCGGCTCCATCGCCCCCCTTCACGATGTCGTTGCCCAACCCCGCGTCGATATAGTCGTTCCCCCCTCCGCCCTCGATCACGTCGTTGCCCGCGCCTGATAAGATCGTGTCGGCGCCTTCCCCGCCGTCAAGGGTGTCGTCGTCATCGCTGCCGGTGATTTTATCCGCGCCGTCATCTCCGTAAACTCTGGCCTTGCCATAAACCAGGATGGTGTCCGCCCCGGCGCCGCCGCGGATCTCCAAGCCCGTGCCTCCACCCGTGATGGTGTCGTTGCCTGTGCCGCCATCCACGAATCCGCCTCCGCTTCCTAACAACAGGGTGTCACTCCCCTCCCCTAGCCGAATATCCACGGATGAAGTCGTGCCGCGAAGATCGATATAGTCATTCTTTTCCCCGGCATTCTTCACATAGATCTTCTTGATCCCCTTAAACTCCTCCACGAAGCCTTCCCAATTGACTTCAACGGTCTCGCCTTCGGCCTCGTCAGCGATGTGTTTGACTATAAATCGCTCGGCACCGTCCTTCGTGTCCAGCGCGAGCCTCTTATCGGCGTCATCACCGATATGCAACGTCAGGGTGCTCCCACTCTTGCTGGCCGGGACCGGCAACTGGCAGGTGAATTCGAATTCAAACAGGGTGACGGTGAGGAACTCCCATTCCGCTTCGATTGAGAAGAGCAGCAGATCGACTCGCAAGAATGCACGGAGGAACAAATCCACTTTGCCGTGAATATTGAAGAGGCAAAGCGGATCGATCTCCGCCAGGGCGATGAGCTCGCTGATCCGGATGCGTCCGTCGTCGTTGAAGTCATTCAGGTCGAAATCGACCGTGACCCGGACGCCACCCTCGACTCCCGCCTCTGCCACGCCCAGGTTAATGGAGGCTCCTGCGAAAATCTCACCGTAAAGCCGAATTTCGGGACGCTCATTCCCTGCCTCGTCAAAATCGATGATGTAAAAGCCGTCAAAAATATCCAGGACGTTCTTCTCCGCCGATGAGATGAATTTCTGAATCCCGAAGGTGTCGTAGCCAAACCCAAAGGTAAGCTCGGCGCCGACCGTGCCGCCGAACCGGGCATACAAAGGCCCGTAGATGGGGATCTTCTGAACGTAGGTAAATTCGAACTTGAAGGTCGGCAGCCGCACCTCGATCAGACGCACCGCTTCGCCGGTGAACAATCCAAAGATCTCCGCCGGGTTATCCCAAATGGGGAAATGGAACACCGAAGCATCCAGTTTGCCCATAAACCCAATGGTATCGCTCGTCTCCGTCCCGCCCACGCCCGGATTGGCATTTTGGATCGATTCCAAATCCTGCTGAAAATTCCCGAACAGCTCACCCGCCGGATTGACCTTGGGTTTGCCTCCCCCAATGTCTGCGATCATCTCGAACGCTCCCATCGGAATGAGCAGGCTCTTGCCGTCGTAGTTTCCAACCAACTGAATGATGTCGACAACCTGCTTGATGACCTCAATGAACTTCCGAGTTCCGGGATCGAGGTAACCGAACGCCTCCGCCAGGTCGAGGAAGGTGATCGGCTTGCCCAGCAAATCGCTGATGATCGGAAGCGGGGTGGTCACCATTTCCAGAATCGGATCCGCCGGCTGTACGAATTCACGAATCTTTCCCAAGACCGGCCCCAGAAAATCGGAAATGTAAGAACCCAGATCGAGGTAGATCTCGTCGATGGAGACATTGGGTCCTTGCTGCCCTTCGTTGAGGTCCCAGCTCCAGTCGAGGTGGAAATTGGCGAGCACTCTCGGGAAATTCGCGTTTCCGCCAAAACTCAACGCGGCCTGCAAATCCACGTTGGCTTCCGCGCCAAGCTTGGGAACGAAGACTTTGCCAAAATCCAGTCCTGGAGAGGAAAGCTCGGCCCAGGTCAGTTTGCCGTCGTTATTGGGATCCTTCAGGTCGATCTCAAAACCACCTCTGAAGAAACTTCCCAAGTCCTTCACATCCAGTTGAAGGAAGAAGAGCTGGGCGCTGCCGGCGATCTTCGGAGTAATGCTGAAGCCCAAGAAGAGTTCGGCGCCCGTCGATTTCGCTGAACTATTGACGTCGTTGATATTGACCGAGGGCAGGCTGGGGGTGCCGGAGGTGACGAAGTAGAATCCGTCCTTCTTGTTAAGTCCAAATCCGAACTTGAAGTCGAAAGCGAGTTGCAACTGCAGGCTGCCATCGAGTTCAAGTCCAAACCCGGGAACACCCACATCGATATTCAAGGCGTCCCCCGTGTCCAAACTGAACAAGGCCTTGTGCAGCCGCAAATTGACCTCCAGCCCGTTGTCGCAATCGAGCTCGATATCAATCTGCTGGAAGGTTTCCAAGGGAACTCCGGTGGCCGGATCCACCAGCAGGTCCGCTCCCGGTTTGCCCAGGATATTCCAAATGACCTGCTTCAAAGCGCTCTTGATGGTCTCAATCGCGCTGCCTCCGTTCTGAGCAATGGCGTTGCGCAAGTCCGCCAGCAAGCCCTCGCGGAAATCCTGGATGAAGTTGGCGGTTCCCGCCAGCCCGTCCCCGATCAACGGCAGATCGAGATCGCCCACGGCGTCGTTCAGACCGTCCTGAATGAACTTCAACGCGCTGTCCAAGCCATCAAGGAACAGCCCGGCGCTGGCATCAAGGATCGCGCACAAATCCAGATTGTTGAAAAGCTGGCTGAAGTCCGGGGTCGAAATGGTGGTCTTGGCCAGCTTGCCCGTCGAATTGTTGGTCGTGGTGGCTGCTTGGCCATCATCATCCGCCGTCGCCACCGCCGTGAAGGTGGGCGCTTGCGAGTTGATCGCCGTGATCATCTGCTGGGCCGTCGTGACCCCGCTGTTCAGGGTCAAATTCAGCGTGTTGCTGCCCGCGTCGTAATTCGCTTTTGGAGCAACCGCCGGGTTGTGGATCAAGGCAACCTTGAATTTGTCCTTGGCCAAATCGGAAGTGCTGACAATGAAATCGTTGTGATTGCCGCGAACTTGGACGGTCGCGGTCGGATTATTCGCCTGATCCGGGAAGAAAAGCCGGACGAGATCCGGAATATCCACCACCAGATGGTTGTCGGGATACCCGTTCCCATCGGCATCCGCGTCACTGCCGAGCGGTTTGCTTTCAAGGGGGGCGAAGATGGGGAGGTCTGCCGTCAACCCCGCTCGGGCCGTAATGCCAAAGCTCTCGGGATCGAAAAGGTCCTCGTTGAAGTAGTGTCGATTGTCGCCATTGTTATCCTTGAATCCAATAGAGAGTTCGGCTTTGCCTTCGGTGTCAGGATCCCCATCGGCGTCGAGGGTGACCGAGCCGTCGCGCACAAAGATTCCAACCACGGATCCCAAGGAGGCTTCAAACTCAAGTCCGGTTCCCAGAACTTCCAGCTTCAAAGAAGCCTTGGTGGTGTCGTAGATAAATGGCTTGATGCCCTTGGGATTGGTGATATCGAGTCCGAAATCCACGACGACTCCGGCGTAGGCTCCCACGGTCAAAAGCCCATCGCCCTCGATATGGATGAAGCTGGTGACTTGGGAGAGAATCTCCGCGGCGGGACTGTTATCACCGGCAATCTTGCTCACCAGTTTCTGCAAGTTCACCTGGAGGGGAATGGTTTTGCCAAAGCCCGTGGTAAAATTGAGATGCACCTTGATCGCGGTGCGATGGACGAAGCCAGTGCCCAACCCCTCCGTGAGGGACACCGTCCAGGGAGATCCCAGGGCGTTGACTTTCGTCAGAATCACATCGGCGGTGGTGGCTCCCGAATCGATTTTGATGGTGAGCACCTTGGTCGCGGCATTCCAGTCAGCCAGCGCCTGCCCCCCGCTCGCTTCGGTGCTTCCCACAATCTGAATGCGGGCATTGGCCAGACCCGTGCCGTTGGCCTTGAATTTAAGTCCGTTTCGTTCGCCAGCCGGATTGAACAAAGCCTCCACGTTGCCCGACACCACGGTGGGCACCGGGCTGGGTGTGTCTTCCACCAAGATCTTGAAGATGTTCTGATTGCGTCCGTTGATGTGGAAGAGTTCCTCGATCTTCTGTTGGAAGATGCCGACCATCTTCTGAAGGCTCTTCGGGTTGCCTGAAGCGACTCCATCCACGACGTCTGCAATCTTCTCCGCCCACTTCAGCATGTCTGCCAGGCTGATCTCGATGAAGGGAATCTCCTGGCTGAGGAATCCAAACTCCTCAAACTCGGACAAGGTGGAAACGATGGCTCGGAGGGCTTGCAAGATCTGCAAGAAACCGATGTCGCTGAAATTCTGGACACCGTTCAGCCCTGTGTAGGTGAGGAACAGTCCCGTCTTCCCTGGAGCATAAGGCTCCGGATTGTAGGCCAGGTTCTTGATGTCCGGCACGAGGATGCCGATGTTGGCGTCACTCGGGAGAATCAAGCCCAGCGCCGGGTCAATCCCGAGTTTGAGCTGCGCCGAAAATCCTCCCGTAATCTCAAGATCAGCGACCAGGTTATCCAGCGAGGACAACCCGTTCATCAGTTCCGGAATGTAGAAGCGGGTCTGTCCGTTCGCCCCGTTCTTGATCTTCAGACTCAGCCCGATGTCCGGGGAGGTTTGGAATCCACTGCCGGGTTTGATGTCAACATCAAGGAAGCCAATCCGAACCTTCCCCGTGGCGGGACCGTTGATGTCCAAGGTTGCCGAAAATTCGGCGTTGTCGATGAAGAGGCCTTTCAGCGACGACTTGGCCGCGCTGCCAAGAAATTCGAATCCACCCAGATTAATTCGATCGGTTCCAATCCCCATTTCGGTGGCCGCCGGATCGTTGGCGAGCGAGACCAGGACGAGCAGGTTGATGACTCCCAGCCGATTCTGAAACGACCCGTCACCGTTGAGGTCTTCCCCGGAATCCAGGATGCCGTCTCCGTCCTTGTCTTCCCCAACATCAAGAATCTTGTTGTTGTTGGCGTCCTCATTGAGGTCGAGCCGGCCGTCCCCATCATCGTCCTCACCCGCGTCAAGCTTGCCGTTGTTGTTGTCGTCCTCATTGAGCTTGTCGAAATGCCCATCGCCGTCCAAGTCCTCCTGCAACGCCATGAACACGATGCTCTGAGCGGCCTTGCGGGCAATGATCCACTTGTTGAGCGGCTGGCCGAGGTAGTTCTTCTCGCCGAATTTCTGGTTCACGTAGTTCACCAGATGTTCCATCCGGGTGAACGCGGCGGTATCCGCGGAAGCGAGCGTGATCGGAATTCCAATGGTGTCCCCATTGAGGAAGACGCTGAAATGCGCGTCTGCGGAGAGGCGGCCGTTGGAAGGAATGGGAACGAGCGGGGAGGACAAGATCATCGGGACTTCCACCGCGCTGAAATCGAACCCGACCGTGAGGTTCAATCCCAGTTGCGCCGAGGCGCTCAGACTGCCGTTGAGGGAGGCTTCGGCAATCAAACCCAGGTTCTCACCAAATTTGAAGGGCAGATTGAAAAGCGGCAGCGTCTTATTGATGGTCGCGTTGAATGAGACCATCTTGCTGTTGGGGTCGAGGGGTGGCGGACTCACCCCCAGCAGGGCGCCGCCAATCGCTTGGATCATGTCACCAATGGCGCCCCGTTCGACTTCCACGGCGTTCTGATTCGTCCGGAAACCCATTTTTTGCAGGGGATGATTCGCGCCGGTGAAAGTCAGAACCAGAGTCGAATGCTTCTGCATCTCACCGTCGCTCAAGGCGAACACCGGCTGGCCGTTTTTGTTCACCCGGGCAACGACCTTCCCGCCCGTCGCCGCCGAAACTTTCGCATGAAGATTCGAGGCTAACTGAGCCGTATTCGCGAACGCTCCGGCCGGCATCGCAATCACAACCGGTTCGTTGGATCCTGCCGCGTACTTGCCTACCTGGAGGCTGAAACTGAAGGCCGGGTAACTTCCAGCCAGGGGCAACTGAGCCAGGGGCAGTGGAGCTCCTGATGCGTCGGTGTAAGCGGCCACAGGCCGCAATTCCACACTGGCGACCTTGGGATAAACATTCGCAATGAACCAATTGGCGTAATCCAGCACGTCGCCAAGATTCTTGCCGCCGGTGAAGGGAATCTGGAGGTCGAAAACGGAGGAATTCCGGAACTGATCCAGCCAATTGATGAACTGCTTGACCATCGGCAGCAAGTCGCCTTCGCCCAGTGAGGAAAAGTCAGGGAGATCGGGCAGACCGGGTCCCAGGATGATGTCGCCATCGGATTCGACCTTGACCAGGAAGTTCGCGGGCAAGGCGCCCACTTCGCTGAAAATCACGGTGTTGGCCGCAAAATCCACCGTGATGGTGAAATTGAAATTGAAAGCACCTGGACCGACGGCAATAAAACCGTTGACCGTAATCTTGAGGTAGTTCGGAGTGGCTAGAACAATATTGTATCCGCCTTCCGTGGCTTGGAATAGACCCCCTGTCGTGTTCACTTCCAGGGCAATGTCCCCGCCAACCTCGATCATTCCCGACTCAAACTTCAACGAGGCTTTCCCACCGAATCCCACCTGATTGATGGCGAACTGCCCTGCCCCTTCGCGGAAGGAGATGACTTCCTTCGTCCCGGCTTTGATCTGCAGCCTCAAGTCTTCAGCCTTAACCCCGAGAAACTTCTGACCATTGGCATCGACATTGGTGAAAGTGAACACACCCGAGAGTTTCTGGGCGCCTCCTCCAGCGTTGAACCCGATGCTGAGCGGCCCTTTGACCTCGAAAAAGTCACCGGCGGGAATGCTCAAAGGCACCTGCCCCATCGGAATCGGAACAGGCAAGGGCGGGTCATCCGCCAATGCAAATCGTCCTGCGCCTTCACGGGCCGGGGCGAAGCTCGGGCTGGGTGGTGCCGGTGGAGCACCGGAGAAGGACGCCCCGCTGAAATCAAACACCTGATTGATCGCATTCAGCGCGTTGTTGTTGAAATTGAAGCTCAACTTGATGCCCGGGGCGGGATCCCCGTCGTCCAGGACCAGAAAAGGAATGCTGATGACATCCACCACCACTTCAGCCGCGCCGGCAAACTGGCCATTATTAATGACAAACAGCCCATTACCATCCCGGATGTCGAAGAACGGCTCCACCGGACCCAAATTAAAATCCACGTTGCGCGCGGCGACGGTCAGCATTTCCTGCCCTGACACGGCCTGGCGCCGCTCGACACCGAAATCGCCGGTAATCACATCGAAGTCCGCCACCGTCAGGTTAACCCTCAACATGCGGAACCTGATGAATGGGCCGATGTCAACGTTCAAGTTCACGCTCTGGCCGCCCAGCATGACGGTGCGATTGACGGCCTGTGTGGTCGTGTTGATTTGTAATCCAATGACGCTGTTTGGATTGGTCGTAAAACTAAACACCCCGGGAGCTCCAAAAGTGAAATTGCCAACCGAGGCCTCACCGGCGATCCCTTGATCGGTGCTGACAAAAATGCCCGAAATCTGGTCCAGAACCAAAACCTGCTGATCGACCCCATCCAGGAAAGGAAGCGACACATTGCTGAAAGCGATGGTCACGAACTTGCCCAAGTCCGGATCCTCCTGCCGCTCAAAGGCAAAATTGCCCGAGAGGGTCAAGGCGTCCCCCATTTGACCCGCCAACAAGCTCAACGCGGCATTGGTGGCCTCGACTCTCAGAAATTTGCCTTTGGGGAGATTAAGATTCTTCGTCGTCCCCAGCACTTTGACTTGCCTTGAAAACGGCACATTGAAGTCGTTCAATCCCACACTGAACTGCCCGGTCAATCCCGCCAACCCCACGATATCCACCGCCACATTGGCCGAGGTAATCTGGGCGACCATGCCCGACTCGCCCGCCACTTTCGTCATCAACAGCACACCGGCGCCGTTGGTGACGCTGACGAGCTTATTGTTCCCGGGCAATACGAAGTCAAAGGAAAGCCCCTCCACTGCCACGACGACATCTCGCTCGTTATCAGCCAAATTGGCCGGGGTGGCGTCATTCGGCTCGAAGGTGAACTTGCTCGCGCGCAAGACGAGGTCCGGAATCCCCAAGTCGAGAGCGACGTTGGTCCCATCAATTCGATAGTAGGGCCCTCCTCCCGGAATCAGCACGGATTGATTTCCTGGCAGCGGGACCGAGATCGGGGTGTTGGCCTTGTTGAAGGTCAGTTTGAACGTTCCCGACAGATTGTCGATGTTCGGCAAATCAGGTCCATTGCCGGGGGCAATCGTCAGGGCCATTTCCCCGGCCATATCTCCGTTCCCTTTCAAGAGGAAGTTCCCTTGCCCGGTTGCCTTCAGAATCCGGATCGGCTGGCCACCTCCCATGAAAATATTGAGATCCAATTTGGAAACATCGGCATCGATCGCGATATCCGTGCTGGCTCCCGCCTTGGAAAGTGTGAACACCCCTTTCAATTCTTGATTCAAGACCTTCAGCTTACCGTCGATGATCAGCGTCAGATCCGGATCCACGCTATCAAACAAATCTGGATCGACGATGCGCAACGTGTGAACCCCTTCATACTTGGCAAAGGTGAACGGAGCCCACAAATTGACGGGGTCGTTCAAGGAAGCGTTCAAAACCAGCGTGGCATCCAGGGAACTCCCTTTGACCGTCACAAACTTGTCGAAAGTGGGCAAGGTTGGAGGATTGACCGCCAGCCAATGACCAGGCCCGGGAGAGGTCAGCGCCGGGTTCGCGGGAAGATTGGGATCCACCTGAAACGTCAGAAAAGCCTCAAAGATGACATCCCCGGTCATCCCCACATTGACCAACGGATTCCCGACCAACCAGGGCGGAATGAGCTGGAGAGGATCTAATCCTTCAGCGATCGCCTTGGTCCTCAGGGTGACCGACCTGAAATCAACGAAAGGACTTGGAATTCCGGGTGCGCTGTCATACCCGATGGTGAGGTCGAGCTCGACCGTGTTTTCGAGAGTCAGCTTGGACCCCGGACCGAAAACAATGTCGAACACCTCATTCAACCCATCCGCCAGCAACGCCGTCAACTCGACCTCTTTGATGATGATCTTCAGATCCCATGAATAGAAAACAATCGGGTCGCCGGGCTTGGAATAATGACCCAAGACGGAATCGACCAGCACCTGGAAATTCCCAAACGTCTCACCATCCAATTCCTCAAACTTCTGGGTGACCTGGGCCTGCGTTGGCAGGGAATTGACGAAGCTGCCAATTTCGTTGGCAATGGTATTCTGGATCGCGTTCTTGGCGTTGATCAGGTCATCAATAGGACGGCCAATCAGCCCTAGCTCCTTTTCACCCGGGAGGCTGACATTGAGAAGGTTCTGGACGAGGTTGGCAACATCGTTGAGTGCGTTCTCGACCTGGGGAACGACAAACTGGGTATTCACGACCCGTAACCGAACCTCCTTCGCCAAATCATCGTATTCCGGGACAAGGGCCAGTTGGTTGTTGCCAGGAATCGTGGTCCCGAAATACTTGGAAAATTCCCCCACCCTAACTCCGCCCCACTTAACAATCGAGAATGTTTGCCCCACCACCGGGGTAAACCCGGAAAGTAAAATCGTTAGCTTGCCGTTCAAACTGGCATTCCCCGAAGCAATAACCTGATCGTAAACGACTGGCGCGTTGGTTGCATTCCAGCCATTGATTTCCACTTCCAACACGCCATCAACACCTTGCGTAAAATTGGAAAAATTGCTGACCCCAGGGGAAAAGCCGGGCGCGAGAACGCCAGACTCATTGATCAAGTTCAAAGAACTTTGACCCGAGCCTTTAAGGATCTCTCCATCCTTTAGAAGCCTCACTTGATTCTGCAAACCCTCCTGAACCTGAGGCGGACCATTCGCAGCTCTCAGTGTCTCCACCAACCGTTCGGTGAGAAAAACTAACGCTTCCGGAGGATCGCTCCTCGGTTGCAAAACTTGTCCGCGATCTAACGGATCCACCTCCCCATCATGAAAACCCCCAGCGACAATCCCGCCCCCTCCGACTCGATCCATGCTCGACGAAGGTCCGGAATTTTGAGTCTCTGAAGCGACGATGGAAATAGGGCCAATAGGATCTATGTCCGTTTTGGGATCATGTGAACCAAAGATACCTTCATCTGCCCCCTTGGTTGGACGCTCCAAAGCATCGGAATCAGGATTGTCCGAGGAGGGTGCGTCAGTCGACTCCTCAGCCGAAAACTCAGCCGCATCAACGGCCAAGCTTCCGAAGATTTTCTCCAAGGATGCCGCTGGACTACCCGGAGCGATTTCACCTCCAATGACCGAAGGAACGGAAAGCGAAACGGCCTGCGAGGGGGGGATCGGCTGGTCCTGAGCGGGGATGAACTCAGCCGCTAATAGCCCAACCTCAGCCGAGAGAAGAACTCGAGGCTCCAGGATTTCCAACGAAATACTTCTTTGTGTTGGACCGGGCATCAATGACGTGGCCGAGATTGGAATCAAATTCCACATCCAAAGTCAAACCTCAAACCATTCAGCCCAAAAAAATTTCCTTCCTTCAAGACTTTGCTCGCTTTCCGTTGAGCCTTCGGATATAACCCTCGTGAAAATTCTGTAGGTTCGGCGATCGACGTTTCCATCGCACCAAACCGCGTCCCCTCACTATTCTTACCCTCGATGAAGTCGATCGTTTTCCCCGTCTACCGGCTCCTAGTTCTGGTCCTGGTAATCTTCCAGGGCGCGATCTCGCTCCAGGCCATTATCATTTCCGCCATTGTGGATCGCACCATCGCCGAAGATGCCAACACCGGCGCCATTGCCTTTAACCTTACGAGTTTCGTCTCCCGAGCGCCCACGCTGAGCGGTGCTTCGAGTAATCCGGCGCTCGTCAATTCCGCCGGCATCGTTTTCGGAGGAACTGGAGGCAGTCGCACCGTCACCGTGACCCCCATTGCCAACGCGTTCGGAGTGACCAAGATTACCATCACCGCCGACGACCTCGGGTTTGGCACAGACACCGAAGTTTTCGTCCTCACGGTCACCGCAGTGAATGACCCGCCGACGATTTCCGCTACCCCCGACCAGACCACGAATGAGGACACCGCATTGGGCCCATTGAACATCACCGTGGGAGATGTGGAGACGGCGGCAACTTCTTTGGACGTAACCGCAGTATCCCTCAACACCACCCTCATCCCCAATTCAAGCATCGTTCTCGGTGGCAGCGGCGCCCTCCGAACCCTCACCCTTACCCCTGCCCTGAACCAGAGCGGCACAGCGGATATTCTGGTCACCGTATCCGACCGGACCGTTTCCGTCCAAGACCGTTTCGTGGTCACCGTCAATGCCGTGAACGACCCACCTTCCGTGGGCAGCATCGAAGACCAAACCATCAAAGAAGACACCAGTACGGGGTTGATCGGGCTTTCCATCTCCGACCCGGAATCGCCCATCGGATCGCTGATCCTCACCGCCTCATCTTCGGACCCGGTTCTCTTCCCATCGGGCAGCGTCGTATTTTTCACCACCACGGCATTGGGGCTGATCGCCACCCCTGCCGCGAACCAATTCGGAACGGCCATCATCACCGTGACGGCCAGCGATAGAGCAGCCTCTTCGAGCCGCTCTTTTACGATTGTGGTGAACAACGTCAACGACCCCCCAACCGTGACAGGGTTGTCCAGCCAAACAGGGAACGAAGATACCCCTTTGGGCCCCATTGCTTTCACGATTAATGACCTCGAAACGCCCGCCAGCAGCTTGGTCTTGAGTGTGACTTCGGCCAATACCTCCGTCATTCAGAATTCCGGGATTGTTTTCGGCGGTTCGGGCACGAGCCGCACGCTGACGTTGACCCCGGTGCTCAATGCCTCCGGCTCATCCCTGATCACGGTCACCGTCAGCGACGGTAGCAACAGCAGAAGCCAGGAGTTCAATTATACTGTCAATGCCGTCAACGATCCACCGGTCATTACCCCCATTGCCGATCAATCCCTCAATGAAGACTCGAGCCTGGGCCCGGTCAGCTTTTCGGTCACGGATGTGGACTCTCCCGTCATCACCGTCACTCCAAGCTCGTCCAACCAAACCATCCTGCCTGACAATAACATCAGCGTGACTCTCGCCAAAACGGGAGCCACCTTCACCCTCACGCCGGCCCTGAACCAAAATGGCGTCGTCAACGTCACCTTCACCGCGCGTGACGGGAGCGCATCAAGCACCGACACGTTCGTCGTGACCGTGAAACCGGTCAACGACGCTCCCACCATTTCCCGAACCGGCGATCAGACCACAAACGAAGATACCGCGTTGGGACCGCTGACCTTTACCCTGACCGATTTGGAGACTCCCCTCGGAAGCTTGACCCTTACCGGCACCTCCAGCGATGGCGTGCTATTCCCGCCGTCCAGTTTCGTGTTTGGCGGGAGCGGCGGCACTCGAACTTTGCTCCTCACGCCGGCCCTCAATGCTTCCGGATCAGCGAACATCGTGCTCACCGTGGGCGATGGCACGACCACGGCCAGCACCGCCTTCAATGTGACCGTGAATCCGGTCAACGATCCACCCACGATTTCCAACATCGCCGATCAATCCATCAACGAAGACTCCAACACGGGCGCCCTTGCCTTCACCGTCAATGACATTGAAACCGCCGCCGCAAGCTTGACCCTTTCGGCCACGTCCAGCGATGGCGCTCTCGTTCCCCCGGCCAACATCGTCTTCGGTGGCTCCGGTTCCAGCCGCACGGTCACCGTCACGCCTGCCAGTGGTGCATTTGGTGTGGCCACGATCACGGTGACCGTCAGTGATGGAAGCGCTTCGGCGTCTGACTCTTTCGTCCTCTTGGTGGGATCCGTCAACGACTTGCCAACGATTTCGAATATTCCGGATCTATCGGTCAACGAGGACACACCGACCGGGGTCATACCCTTCACGATCGGGGACGCCGAGACGCCCGCCAAAAGCCTCATCCTCAGCTTCATTTCCAGTTCGGCCACCCTCTTTCCTCCAGGCAGTGTCGTTTTCGGTGGTTCCGGGGCAAACCGCACCTTGACGGCGACACCCGCCTCCAATCAATCCGGCTCCGCCACCATCACGGTGAGTGTCAGCGACGGAATCGTGTCCGCCTCGGACTCCTTCCTGATCACGGTAAACCCCGTCAACGACCTCCCCGCGATTTCCAGCATTTCCGATCAAACGATCGACGAGGACGCTTCCACCCCCACCCTCACGTTCTCCATCAGCGACGCTGAAGCGCCAGCGGCGAGCTTGACCGTCTCTGTCGGATCGAGCTCCAACACACTGTTCCCCCCCGGCAGTTTCACGCTCGGTGGTTCTGGATCAGAACGCACCCTTAAGGCCACTCCCACGTCCAATCAAAATGGCGCCGCCGTGCTGACCGTGTCCGTAAGCGATGGCACGGGCTCGGCCACCCGATCCTTCCAAATCACCGTGAACCCGGTGAATGACGCTCCCACGATTTCCAACATCCCGGATGCCCAGGTGCAAACCGGAAACAACAGCGGGGCCATCCCCTTCACGATCTCAGACGTCGAGACTCCGGCCGAGGATTTGATCCTGAGTGTGGACACCTCCAATCCGGCCTTGATTCCGGTTTCCGCCGTGGTCCTGGGAGGATCGGGCGTTTCCCGCACCGTCCTCGTCACGCCTCCCGGCAACAGCCCCGGAACCGCCATCGTCACCGTCAAAGTCAGCGACGGCCAGTTGACCGGTTCGGACACTTTCACCATCAACGTGTCGGTCGGGGTGGTCGCGCCCAAATTGGTCGATGGCCCTGCCAGCCAGAACGTTCTCGCCGGTGAATCCATCACCTTGTTTGTCAACGCCACCGGCACAGCTCCACTCCAGTATCAATGGTTCTTCAACAACATCGAAATCCCGGGCGCGATCGAACCTGCTTACCTTGTGCGTTCAGCCCAGGCCCAGCAAGCGGGCCACTACACGGTCAAAGTCAGCAACAGCGCCGGCAGTGTGTCGAGTCCTCCCGCCACGATCAACGTGGTGTCATTGGATTTCGGCGACGCGCCTGACAAAGAACAGGGGGGAGCCTTCCCCACTTTGATAACCTCGAATGGAGCCCGTCACGGGCTCGTGCCGGGATTTCTGCTGGGAACGCGCGCCGATTCCGAAGCGAACGGACAACCCAACTCCTTGGCCACCGGGGACGACCTGGCCGGCAATGGAAACGATGAGGACGGTGTGGAACTTCTCACCTCACCCCTCGTTCCCGGCCAAAGCGCCCAAATCAGAGTCACCCTAACCGACACGTCGAAAGAAGGTGGCCGCCTCGACGCGTGGGTGGACTTCAATGGCGATCAAACTTGGAGCGAGCCTGGTGAACGGATCTTCTCCGCCCAAACCCTGGCCGTCGGTGCCAACATTCTCACTTTCCAAGTTCCCAAGGAGGCGAAGACCGGAGACGCCTTCACTCGATTCCGACTCAGCCGAAAAGGCGGGTTGGCTACCACAGGACTCGCTCAAGATGGCGAGGTGGAAGATCATCGGTTCGCCGTGGGAACCACGACAGAATTGAAATTGGACTTTGGCGATGCCCCCACCGTGCTAGCGGCCACCGTGGGCGGCGGTTACCCGACTCTGCTTTCCCAAAACGGCGCCCGACACGCCATCCTGGCGGGCTTCTTCCTCGGTAAATCGGTCGATCCCGAATCAGATGGGCAACCGGCCAATGACGCCAAAGGCGATGATGCCAATCCTGCCTCAATCGACGACGAAGATGGTGTGGAATTCAAAACACCGATCGTGGCCGGCCAAACCGCCGAAATTCTCGTCATCGCTTCCAAACCAGGACGCCTTGATGCGTGGCTCGATTTCAACCGGAATAAAACCTGGGCCGATCAAGGCGAGCAGATTTTCAACAGCGCCATGCTCACGGCCGGCGCCAACAAGTTGTCGTTCAATGTTCCACCGAGTGCCCGTTCTGGATCCTCTTACGCCCGGTTCCGGTTCTCTTCCACCGGCAAGTTACGTTTCCTCGGACCCGCCCTCGACGGTGAAGTGGAGGACTACCGCGTGAGCCTCAAGAGCCAGGGCTGCGACCTGAGCAACAAAGGCGATGATTTCTGGGTGACCTTCCCCGGGAACTATAACCCTCATCCGTCCCCGAGTTCACCCGTGAGCCTTTGCATCGTCGGAGAACCCGGCACGACCGGCGAAGTCACTTTCAATCACCGGATCAACTTCAAACAGCCCTTCACCATCCCGGCCAGCATGTCGGTCAAGATCACCCTGCCCGCCGGGTCCGATCTCGGTGAGGACGTCGACGTCGTCAGGAAAAAGGGCGTCCATATCGTCTCATCCGATCCGGTTGCGGTGTATGGATACAGCCATCGGAAGCATACCACGGACGGATTCCTGGCGCTGCCCTTGGGCGTGATCGGAACCGAATACATGGTCAGCGGCTATGGGAACGTGCACGAGGGAGTGAGCGCGCTCAACGGCACCCAATTCGCCATCGTGGCCACCGAAGACGAGACACGAGTGATCATCACGCCCTCGACTTCCCTGCTCGGCTATCCCAAAGGCGAACCCTTCGAACTCATCCTGAACGAGGGCGACACTTACCAGTTGCGAGATCCTCATGACGCCACTACGGATCTTTCCGGGACCCTGGTTTCGTCTGACAAGCCCATCGCGCTCTTCAGCGGACATCAATGCGCCAATGTGGATTCCAAAACGGAAATGTTCTGCGATTATCTCGTTGAACAAACCGCTCCGCTCAATGCCTGGGCCAAGAGTTACGTCGTCACGCCCCTGGCCACACGATCCGGAGGCGACACGGTCCGCATCCTGGCCGCCCAAGACAAGACCTCGGTATTCCTCAACGGCGCTCCCCTGGCGCAGCTCAACCGTGGGCAATCCAAAGTCATTCATCCCTCAGCCCCCGCGCGCATCGCCTCCGACAAACCCGTGCTCGTCTCCCAGTTCGCGAACAGCTCGGACGCGGACGACGTGGTCGACGCCGACCCCTTCATGATCCATGTTCCGGCGACGCAGTTCTTCTCGAAGGACCACATGATTTGCACCGCCGGAGCGCCCTTCGGCTCGCACTACATCAACATCGTCGCTCCCACGGGACTCGCCATCAAACTGAACGGGGCTCCGCTGGTGGCCGCCTTCGCCGCCATCCCCGGGAGCGGACTTTCCTGGGCACGAGTCGCGATTCCCACCGGCGCCCACGCGATGGAAGCCACCTTGGATTTCGGAGTGATTGTCTATGGATGGGATCTCTACGATTCTTATGGATATCCGGGTGGACTTCATTTCGGCGACCTCACTCCGCCCACCGTCACCTGTCCGGACGAAGTGATTGTCTCGGTGGGAACCGGCGTCGCCATCACGACCGGCCAGGTCGTCTGCGGAGCCCAGGTGCCGGATCTCCGTCCCAAGACCGAGGTCAAGGATAATTGTCCGTTGCCCACCGTGCGGGTGCTCAACCAAACGCCCAGCCCGGGAACATTCGTCGGCATCGGGGAGCACCTCATCGTGATGACGGCCACCGATGCAGCGGGAAACACCGCCACCTGCACCACCCTGCTCAAAGTGGTGGACACCGGAGCGCTCACCATCAAGTGCCCCAACGATCGGATGGTCACTTGCAATAAGGGCAGCGGAGCCCAAGTCTTCTTCGACGCCTTCGCCTCGACCCCCTGCGGAACCAAGGTCCCGGTCGAATGCAACCCGCCATCAGGCAGTGTGTTTCCCCTCGGGAAAACAAAGGTCAAATGTGTTTTGGACGAGAACGGAAAGAGACAGACCTGCTCTTTCTTTGTCACCGTCGTATGCCCCCAGATTTCCATCAATCCTATCAACCCCCTCACAGGAAAGCAGGGTTTCGCCCTCCAGTGGGAGGAAAACATGATCCTCGAGTCGGCTCCATCCCTGGACGGCCCCTGGACCCCACTCCCTTCAGCGCGGCAGCCTTGGGTCGCCGTGCCGGAGACACAACAACAGTTCTTCCGCGTGCGCCCGAGAAACGATACCCGGTGACAGGCTCAAGCTGTTACCAGACGCGAGATTGGAAACAGCATCCTGACCATGGGATGGTCCCCGGGGACAGAAATCTTGAAGATTCCTTGGCGTGAGTCATTTCGCTTTTCATCACGCAGAGATCTCTCGAAGGACGCAAAGGACGGAGCGGAATTCTTCCGAGGCGCCCTTAGGCTGTTCGTCAACAGCGTAACCCTCAAGGCCCTCACGGAGCCAAGATGTTTCGGAGATGGAGAAGCACGCTTGAACCGGTGACCCCGCAAGTGACACAGGCTTCGGATGCTTTCTCTCCGTGTCTCTATGCCTCCGTGAGAACTGTCCGTCCGCCTCGTGGGTCCCGGGCGGTGCGCGCAAGGGGTCGCCTCTCACAATTCAACTAGGGACGAAGGTGCGATAAGTCTTTCCATGCTGGTGTCAGCGGTTGAATGGATTGACCCGCCTTCGCTCGAAATGGCAGACCCACCCTGGCCGTCATGTATCCTCTAAATGAGTCCCTGATCACGCTGTTGCGGCCAAGCAGCGCGCGGCTTGGCCAACCCGTCGTGAAGGACCTCCGGGGACGTGTCGATGATTGGTTTGGTGACGGTGACAGAGGGGGTGTGAATTAGATGGAAGTCGGCCTTCAGATCAGAGCGATCGCGGCCGATGAAAAGAGCGATGAGTGGATGGGAGTCCATGGTGGAGTGCTCGTGTTGAGGGCTTCCCATGGGCTTGACCGGGCGACGGCCATGGAGAAAAGTCGTCATCGCAGCAGAGATGGTGTCTGAGGAGTCGCGAGCGGACCAAGCGCATCCGGCAGGCCGGTCGCTAAAGCCTCCTCCGGCTTCGCCCTAATCTTCGCCGAGACACGCCGTCGTTCAGGCGACTTGTCGTGGGCAGACTTGGCCTGCCGGCGCGCGAAACCAGATCGGACCATGGCCTAGGATGTCCAAAGAGCTCCATCATCATTTCTGGAAAATACGATTCGGCGGTGAAGTGGTTCACCACTGGCGAGGTGTGAGTCTCGCTCCGCTTACCTCGCCAGCGGCGAACCCCTTCGGATAGCCTCTATGGGGTCGTTCGGCGACCACACATCGTTCATCAAACGTGCAAAGATCAGTCCGCATGTTCGCAAACAATGACATTGTTTACCGAGTGAACGCAGCAGACAAAATCTGCTTCACGAACAAGCAGTATGACGAGTTTGCTGCAGCCAATGAAGGCAATGCAGCCCTCACGGCTGCGGTGCTCCACCGCCCCATTTGGGATTTCATTAGTGACCCGACGACCCGTCACTTGTATGAAAAAGTAATTGAAAGGGTGAGGGACGACCGCTCGATCCGGTTCTCCTTTCGCTGTGACTCACCCGCCTGCCGCCGCAAGTTGGAACTGACTGTCGTTTCCGTCGAGGATGGGGGCGTGGAGTTCAGAACGCGCACGATTTCCGAGGAAACCCGCGCGACGCAAGCGCTGCTTCAGCATCGCGCAGGCCCCTCGGAATCTCTGTTGCGCATGTGCGCCTGGTGCAACGCGATCGAGGTAGACGGTGTTTGGGTCGAGGTTGAAGAGGCCGCGCGTCGGCTGCGACTATTCGAACATTCTTACCTCCCGACCCTTACCCATGGGATGTGCGAACCGTGTTTTATGAGGATAAAAAAGACTCTGTCAAATGCATGAATCGTCGCCTAACAAAGATGGGAAGTAGGCGGTGCGGATAAAATGGAGGTCGGACTTCTGATCGGAGCGATCGAAGTCGATGACGAGAGCGAAGAGCGGGTGGGAGTTCATGGTGGTGTGGTCGTGTCGAAGGCCTCCCGCCGACTTGACCGGGCGACGGCAAAACAGTTCGATCATCATCTCGGGAGAATTCGATTCGGCGTCGGTGAGCGAATTGTCCTTGCGAGTGACGTTCGCACTTCTTCCTTCGCGCACCTTGCAACCTTTGGGTGAGGCTGATGAGGTTCCTCACGCAAAGGACGCGAAGGTCGCTGAGAGTGCATCGAGTCGTCGAGTGCTCAGTCCCAACGGTGCGTCCAGGGAGGGACTCGGAGTTTCCCGAGGGCTGGGCGCGCCGATCGCCGAACCAAGCAGATGCTCTGAACGCCGCGATGACGCCTCGGTTTCTTTCTGGACACCCCCGGTGCGGCATCGGTGATCCGCGACGTTGGGCGGTTGACCGGCAGGCCAGCGATTTGAAACACCACGAAGACTTCCCTTGCCGATAAACTGTCCTCCCGAAAGTCGGGGATTTGCCTTTATGGCTTCGCTCCGCCCAAGCAGGCGACGCCACCGGAATAGTTGGAAGCCATCGTCGCTCAGCAATTGGTGCGGCTTGGGTCGCTCCCGGTCGACGACCTTGTCGTCTAGCCTGTCTTTCGCAACTGGGCGGCATTGGGATGCGTAAGTGCCTGATTTGCAACGCAGGCGTTTCCAAAGTCTGGAACACAACCCGCCTTCAGGGGGCGGTCGGCAGCGAGACGAGTTCCTTGGCACT
>VHDF01000009.1 GCA_016871495.1 Verrucomicrobiota bacterium
GTGACCATATAGTTGCATTAGTCGTTCTGAGAGAAAAGCTCAATAGGTCCGAAAAAACCCACAGTTCAAGATTGACTCCTCGGCCCATTTGGTGGCAGTCTAAACCAAAACCAGGCATTTGGTGGGGGATGCTCCCATAATGCTGTTGTCCACGTTGAAACAAAAAAGCGAGCCGATTCATGGCGGAAGTCCTTTATCAGGGCACCTTCGAGCAGACGGTCGATCTGAAGCGGAGGCTTTTGGTCCCGCAGCGGTTCCGTCCTGGCGACACTGCGAACGAGCTTGCGGTGGTGCCGTGGGGAGGGGAATCGGGGTGTCATCTGCGGGTCTTTTCGCGAGATCAGATGGAGGTGATGCGCGAGAAGGTCAAAGCGATACCCCCGACGGATACCCGGAAAGCCGCCTTGAAGCGGCTCATTTTTGGGAATGCGGAACCGATGGGCCTCGACGGGAGTGGTCGCGGATGCATTCCCGAGCGGGCGGCTCGGGAGGCGGGCATTACCTCGAAGGCGATTTTGGTGGGTTGCATGGAGCATTGGGAGATTTGGTCGCCCGAGCGGCATCAAGTCGTCAAGCAAGCCGACTTCGAAACGGTTCTGAAGACGGGCGGTGCGGACGGCATCGGAGGCTTTGAATTGCTGGAGTAAATACCTGCTATGAACCTCAGCCAATTATTATCTCACGGATCGGTCCTCACCCGGCAAAGCGCGAGCGCAAGTCCTTACCGCATGCAGGGGGACGGGCGTTTGCCGGATTTTTCGCAGGGCCGGAAGCCGCATTTCTCCAAGACGACACGAACGGAAGCGATTTTCCAGCAGGATTTTTTCTCACCGGCGCCCCAGAGGGATACCAAGGTTCCTCCGGCGATCTCCACCCCAGCGGCCGCGGCTACGGCGGTTCACTCGCTGCCCGCGGCTGCAGAGGGGGGGGGAGGAGGGGCTTCAGCTCAAGAGGAGCTTTTGATGCTGCCCTCCGAGTTGGCTTGGGAGATGCAGGATGGCTTGGTGGACACGCGGGAGGAGCGCCGTGTGGATCCGCCGCTGATGAAAAGGTTGCTGGGTCGTGAAAACACGCGGTCCCAGCGGAAAACGGCCACGCAGCAGCACGAGGCGTTGAAAGGTGTGCTCCCCTTGCGAAATGATTTGATGGAGTCCGATCTGGAGCTGGTCTCGAGCCCGCGGACGGCGCCCCTGAACGAGAGTGAAGTTGAACCGTTGGAATTGGGAGGGGAGTCGCACGTGGCGTTGGGCGAGAAGAGTGCCGGGTCCCCGGTGAGGTGGAGCCGTTTCGTGGGTCGGCTCTTTTTGCGGCGAGCCCGGTTATCCCCCAGTTGACGAGATTCCGTGCAGACTTTCTTCCATCGACCCGTGATGGTGTCCGAAGTGATCCAGGCTTTGCAGCCCCGGGACGGCGGTCGTTACCTGGACGGTACTGTGGGCGGAGGCGGCCACGCCGAGGCAATTTTGGAGGCGTCGTCGCCGAGTGGTTTTTTGGTCGGGTCCGACCGCGATTCGGCGGCCGTGGAGGCTTCGACGGAGCGTTTGCGAAACCGGGGATATGGAGGTCGATTTGAGATTCGCCGGGGCACTTTTGAAACCTTGGGAGACTGGGTGGAAGAGGGAAGTTGTGATGGTGCATTGCTGGATCTTGGGGTGAGTTCCCCTCAGCTTGACGGTGCTGACCGCGGGTTTTCATGGCAAGCCGACGGGCCCTTGGACATGCGGATGGACCGTCGCCAATCGCTGACGGCGGCGGCGATCGTCAACGACTGGCCGGCGCGCGACCTCGCGGATGCATTCTATCGATTGGCGGACGAGCGGCATTCCAGAAGGCTGGCGGCGGCCATTGTGGAGCGACGAGGAAGCCGTCCGTTCGAGACGACACAGGACCTGGCGACTTTGGCGGAATCGGTCTTGCCGGGTGGGGGCAAAACGCATCCGGCTACCCGGTTGTTCATGGCTTTGAGGATGCTGGTCAATGACGAGTTGGGTGCATTGGAGCGGGGATTGCCCGTGGTCTTTGCCCGGCTGAAACCGATGTCGCGTCTGGCGATTTTGACCTTTCATTCGGTGGAAGATCGGAAGGTGAAGTGGTGGGGCCGCGGCTTGACGCGCGATTACGCGGTGGCTGGGGATTGCGATGTGCCGGCGCTGCGACAACCCAAACCGGTCGAAGCGCGGTGGGTCACCCGCAAGGCGCTGGCGCCCAGTGAAGACGAAGTGAGGTCCAACCCTCGAGCCCGCAGCGCGCAATTGAGAGTTTTGGAGCGGTTGTAAGCAGGAGAACGCATGGCGAAGAAGCACAAAGTCAAAGGCAGTCTGATCGGATCCGTCATCCTGGCCCGGGTCGCGTTAATCATGGGATTAGCGGTTTCGGCGGGAGTTGGTTATGTGTGGCTCCAGCAGCAGATCTTCAATTTGACAAAACTTCACGCGGAGAAAGAGCGGCAGCTGCAAAGGCAGAAGGATTATAACAAATCGATGGGGGAAACTCTGAACGCGCTTTCCACTCCGGCCGCGGTCGAGGCGCAAATTCGGCGACTGGGATTGAACCTGGTGATTCCGGCGCCGCATCAAATCGTGCGGGTCGTGGACCAAGGGCTGGGCACGTCCCAAGGGGCTGCATCGGGTTCCGCGGTTCTGGCCTTGAGTCCTTCCGACTCGGCTCTCCGGTGACCCCGGGCTCCGGGACGAGTGACGGCTTCCTCTTTTTTGTGACTGACGCGCGTTTCAATCGAAGGCTGGCAGTGCTCGGCACGCTTCTGTGCTTGGCGCTGGCATCGCTTTCCTGGCGGTTGGTCGAGTTGCAGGTTTGGCGTCACGGGGAGTTGAAAGACCGGGTGGCGGACAATACTCGAAGTGTGTCCACGAGCCAGCCTCGCCGCGGCGATATTCGTGACAGGCGGGGTGCGATTCTGGCGACGAGTGTACCGGTCCGCCGGGTGATTGCGGACCCCACGGTGATGGGGACGAACCAGGCGTTGGTGGCGAGGGCGATTGCCCCGGTCTTGGGCCTCGATGCGGCCGAGTTGGAACTTCGTTTGCAGCCGCAGATCCTGCGCTACCAGACCAACGGCAAGCCCGTTTTTCGGGCCTATGTTCCGTTGAAGGACAAAGTCTCCCTGGACGACTGGGAGCGGGTGCGCAAGGCCATGCAGGAGATTTCGTTTGGACCGAGCGAGGCCACGAACCGTGCCTCGAGCCGGGCCGAGTATTATTTCCGGAACCGCGTGCGGCAGATGTCGATTTTTAGCGAGCAGGATTTTCGGCGTGTTTATCCCAACGGGTTTCTGGCTTCTCATGTCATCGGGTACTTGGGAACCCGGGAAGTGGAGACTCCGGAAGGCAGGTTGCGGGAAGAGTTTGGGGTGGATGGCATTGAAAGAGTGCAGGATTCCAAGCTCCAGGGCATCCGCGGGTACCGGGAAACGGAGGTCGATGGCAAGGGGGTGGAGGTAGCGATGTACCGGAAGCAGAATGTGGCGCCTCAGGCCGGCCACAACGTGGTGTTGACCCTGGATTTGGGGTTGCAGCACATCGCCCAAACCGAGTTGACGAATGCCTACGCCAGACTTGCTCCTGCGAGTGCGTCATGCGTGATTTTGCGTCCGGACACCGGCGACGTGCTGGCCATGGCGAACCTTCCTGGGTTTGACGCCAACGAGCCGGGCGAATCACCGGTCTCGAACCGCAAGAACCGGGCGATCAGCGAATACGTCGAGCCTGGCAGCACCTACAAGTGTCTCGTGCTTGCGGCCGCGCTGAACGAGGGGTTGTTCAGCTTGAACGATCGCTTTGATTGCGGGAATGGAAGCTTTGTCTATCAAAAGCGACGGCTGCGGGATGGAGGACATAGCTACGGCCTTTTGACATTGGAAGAGGTATTGGCGAAATCCTCGAACATCGGAGCCGCCAAGGTGGGTATCGCGCTGGGTTCGGAGCGTCTCTGGCGCTACTCGAAGGCCTTCGGCATCGGATCGCACACCGACGTGGGGCTGCCGGGTGAGGGGGCCGGGTTGTTGAACCCTCTTTCGGCGTGGAATGGTTTCTCAATCACCAGTGTGCCCATGGGGCATGAGGTGGCGGTGACCCCGTTGCAAATGGCGGTGGCGATAGCAGCCATTGCCAACAAGGGGGTCCTCATGCGTCCGCGCTTGACGACGCGGATTGAAGACGAGTCCGGACGGATCGTGCAGGAGTTTCCGGTGGCGCCGGTGCGGCAGGTGATCAGCCCTGCGGCGGCGACCATGATCACGCGGGCGATGAAGAAAGTTGTTTCTCCCATCGGCACCGGGAGATCCATCATCATGGAGCACTACACGGTGGCTGGTAAAACGGGGACGGCGCAAAAGCCCAGAGCGGGTCCGGGCGGCAGCTACAGCGACGACCTTTATGTTTCATCGTTCATCGGTTTTTTCCCGGCGGACGATCCGCAGATTTTGATTTCGGTGACGCTGGACGAACCCAAAGGAGAGCACACGGGAGCGGTCACCGCGGCGCCGGTTTTCAAGGCGATTGCCGAACGCGCCGGTAATTATCTTAACATCCCACCGGACAAGACGCCGGAGTCACCTTCGCAGACCCGGCAGGGCGGTGGAGACCGCGGAGACTGGGTGGGGCGGACGGCGGGGGCTGGCTCATGGGTCATGGGGTCGGCGAGGAAGACTTCGCCTTGAGCAAGGGCCGATCATGACCAAGTTCACCCGTTTTTTCAGACCATTTACGCGCGAGCAGCGCGTTTCGAATTGGGCTATGGGAAAGGGATAAATGTTACGCGTTGCGGACTGCAAAGCCTGGCTAATCCCGCGCAGGTTTCGCGGAGCTTGCAGTCCGCAACCAGTAACCCCCTTGAACATGGCGTGGATCGACATGGATCCCATGACCCTGGCGCAAGTTAGCGAGGCCTGCGGTGGTCGTCTCCTTCGGGGCGACCCTGCCCGGCGTGTTCATCGAGTTTGCACGGACACGCGGGCGATCCTGCCGCAGGATTTGTTCATTGCGTTGCGGGGGCTCCGATTCGACGGTCATTCTTTTTTGGAAGCGGCCGTGCGGGCTGGAGCGGAGGCGGCTGTGGTGGAGGCGGCATGCGAGGAGGGCGCTCCCCCGGGGATCGCGCTCATTGGCGTGCAGGATACGCGCGCGTCACTGGGACAGTTGGCGGGTCATTGCCGGCGCGGCTTGAATGCCACCTGCGTGGCCGTGGCGGGGTCGAACGGAAAGACCAGCACGAAAGAGCTCCTGGCGTCGGTGCTCGCCCAGCAGGGCCGGACTCATGCCAGCGCGGCGAGTTTCAACAACGACGTGGGTGTGCCGCTGACCTTGCTGGGTGCCGATGCGAGCCATCGATATGTGGTGGCGGAAGCCGGTTCCAATCATCCCGGCGAACTGGCTCCGCTTTTGCAATGGATCCAGCCTCAGCATGGCATCTTGACGTCCATCGGACGCGAGCACTTGGAGTTTTTCGGAAGCCTCGAAGGAGTGATCGAGGAAGAATCCCAGCTTGCCGCGGCGCTGCCGGAAGAGGGTCTTTTGGTGATGCCGGGAGGCGTGCCGGGCGAGGCATTGATTCGGAAGCGTTCGCGTGCCCGCGTCGTGACGGCGGGACTGGAGGAGGGGTGCGATTGGGCGGGGAAAGTGGTGCGTCAGGATTGGGGCGGAACCGAATTTGTCGTGGCGGCTCCGCGCGCACGTTATTCGGGCACTTACCAAATTCCGTTACTCGGGAAACAGCAGGCGGGAAACGCCATCCGGGTTGTGGCCTTGGCGGCACAACTGGGGTTGGAACCTGAGGCCATCCGTCGCGGACTGGCCGCGTCGGCGGGGGCGCCCATGCGCATGGAACCGAGGATGCGGGGTGGATTGAGGATTCTCAATGACGCTTACAATGCCAATCCCGACTCGATGGCAGCGGCTTTGGATGTCTTTCGGGAATTGCCGGTGGAGGGAAAGCGCGTCGCGGTTTTGGGAGACATGGCCGAATTGGGAGTGCATTCGGATGGTTTGCATGCCGAGGCGGGGAGGAAGTCGGCGGAATCCCGATTGGACTGGCTGGTGGGAGTAGGGGAAGGGGGGAAGGAACTGGCCCTGGCCGCGGGGCAGGCCGGCGGGATTGGCCGCGTGGACTGGGTGAATGGGACTGAAGCCGCGGCGGGTTTGTTGAACGCGTCGCTGGTGGCGGGGGATGCGGTATTGCTGAAGGGTTCGCGGCGGATGCGCTTGGAGAAGCTGGCGGAGGTTCTGACGACCGGCGAAGTGGCGGTGGGGAAGGAAGCAAGCATTCGGGGCTAATGGATGTTTTTCTATCTCAGTCAATGGATGCTGGAGCAGGCGAAGGGAACCTCGTGGGAGGACACCCTCAGCGGGTTGCGGGTTTTTCAGTATGTGACCTTTCGCAGCGCGGGGGCGGCGGTGACGGCGATGTTGTTGAGTTGGTGGCTGGGGCCGCGGGTCATTCAGTGGTTGAAGGAGCTGAAATTCGGCCAAACGTATCAGGACAAAGCGACGGAGGCGGGAGGGTTGACGGCGCGGGTGCTGGACAAGCGAGGCACGCCAAGCATGGGCGGTTTGCTGATCGTAACCGTGATCGATTTGACGGTGCTGTTGTGGGCGGATTGGAACGAGTTGGTTCTGATCACGTTGCTGTCGCTCGTGGTGCTTTCGGGGCTGGGTTTTTACGACGACTACACCAAAATTGTTCAGCGCAGCAGCCGCGGGGTGCAGGCACGTGTGAAGCTCGTCGTTCAGTTTCTCCTCGCGGGATTCGTTGCGGTTTATCTTTGGCGCAACGCCGGAACCCGGTTCTTGATCACGGACGTGATGGCGCCATTTCTCAAGGAGCCGGTCTTGCGGGACATGGCTTGGGTTGGCATGGGGCTGACCGTCCTGGTGATCGTTTCAAGTTCAAATGCCGTGAATTTGACCGACGGGTTGGACGGGTTGGCGATTGGTTGTGTGGTGATTGTGGCGGCGGCCTTTCTTGTGCTCACCTATGTGGCCGGGCACGCGCGGTTCGCGGCCTATCTTCATGTTCCTTACGTGGCGGGTTCGGGGGAATTGACCGTGTTTTGTTCGAGCATGGTGGGTGCTGGCCTGGGCTTTCTCTGGTTCAACTGCCACCCCGCGAAAGTTTTTATGGGGGATACCGGGTCGCTTGCCCTGGGGGGGGCTTTGGGGATTATTGCGGTGCTCATTCAGCAGCCGTTGCTGCTGCCCATCGCCGGAGGCGTCTTTGTCCTGGAGGCGGGTTCGGTATTGATTCAAACTTCATGGTTTCGCTTCACGCGCAAGCGTTTCGGCGAGGGAAGAAGAGTTTTCCTGATGGCTCCTTTGCATCATCATTTCGAGAGGAAAGGATGGTACGAGTCCCAGGTGGTGACTCGGTTTTACATCCTCTGTTTCCTGTTCGTGGTGGTGGCGCTCAGCTCCTTGAAACTTCGATGAAACTCGAAATCCGTTGCGCCGGATCCTTTACTCCTTGCAGCCACGCGGGGTGGTTGCTAGAAAACTTTCATTCGCTTACCGCGCGACCGGCGGTGGTCGCCCGCGGATTTTTCCGACTCTTTTCGCCCTCGGATTCTTTCGTGGGAGATTCCCGCCCGGGCGAACGAAGGCCATGTTGATCCAACCCACGCACTCCGCATCTTTTTTCCATCACTCGTCGTATGAATAACCCGAATCCCCTAGTGCCCCAAGGCTCGCTGCTCGAGGAAAAGGCCCGCAGCAAGACCTCGTTGCCGGTGGCCTTCTTCATCTTCCTCGTCCTGCACGTCCTGGTGCTGGGGGGATTCTTGATGGTGGGCTGCGGCAAAACCGAGGATCCCTCCAAGGCCCGGAGCACGCTTCCGCCCTTGACCAACGATCTGCCGCCGCTGGACACGAATGTGGTTTATACTCCCCCGCCCCCGGCCTCGAACGCGGCCGTCGCGTCGCTCACGTCGAGTCTACCCTCAACCACCGCCGGTGGCGCCAGCCTGGCAGGAGGGGGGAGCGGAAATTTGGGCAGCGGTTCGAACGCCGCCGCGCTCCCACTCCAGAACGAGATGCCGCTTCACTCTCAGACTGATGCCGGCGTGACAGCGACGTCGGCCGAAGGTTTGATCGAGTATAAGGTTGCGAAGAACGACAACTTTGCCCTCATTGCCAAGAAGCATCACACCACCATCAAAGCGATCGAGCAGGCCAATCCCGGCGTCAAGTCGAACAAACTCAAGGTGGGGCAGAAGTTGAATGTGCCCGCGGGCACGGCGGCGGCTCCCTCAACCAAGACCGGGACGGGCAGCGGCCCGGAGGACGGGGCGGCGGCCGCGCCATCATCCACTCAAGCTTACGTCGTCAAGCCGGGGGACAATTTGACAAAGATCGCCAAGGCGCATGGCACAACCCTCAAGGCTATTCGAGCCGCGAACGGCATGAAAACGGATCGGATCAACGAGGGACAGAAATTGAAGATTCCCGTGGCGGGCGGTTCCTCGGCCGCCGCGACGGAAACCTCCGCGACCGTCCCGTCCCCGCCATTTCAGGGCGGTGGCAGCGCACCCTCGGGGAATCCGACTGCCTCGCCGCGGCCCTGAACCGCGTTGGAACGCGGTTGCACGGGATGGGGCGGAGTCGGGCTGGAAGTGAAATGGAAGCATGGGGCCGAGTGGAAGCGTCGGGTTGCCTCGAACGGCGGGAGCCATTTTGAGGGTGCGGTCGTCGGGGCGGCAAAGTGTGGCGAATGAGATTCACCGCGATCATCTTGGTGATTGGCATGACCGGGCTGACCGGGTTGGGCATGGTGACCTTGTCCAGCGCGGGGTTGGCCAAAGGGGGATCCCAAATGTTGCTGGAGCAGGTGGCATTCGCCCTCGTGGGTTTGACGCTGTGCGGCACGCTGGCTTCGATCGATTACCGGAGTCTGAAGCCCTGGATCCTGCCGTTGTGGGTTTTGACCCTCGGGCTGTTGGTGGCGGTGTTTTTTTTCGACGAAGTCAAAGGAGCCCATCGCTGGATTCGGATTGGACGGATTGGATTTCAACCGTCCGAAGTGGCGAAGGTGGTGTTGATCTTGTTGCTCGCGCAGTACGTCGAGGCTCATGCGCGATTCATGAACACCTTTCACCGCGGCCTGTTGGTGCCAGGCTTATTCATCGGTTTGACCCTGGGGTTGATTTTCGTGGAACCCGACCGGGGAACGACGGCGCTGATGGCGGGCGTAACCGGGGCGATGTTGATCGCGAGCGGGGTTCGTGGGTTGTATTTGGTGCCGGTGGGAGTGGTGGGGTTGGCGGGGTTCGTGGGGCTGTTGCTCGTTGATCCCGTGAGATACAAGCGGATCATGGGCTGGCTGCATCCGGAGTTGTATCGCGAGAGTTCGGGCTATCAAGCCTGGCAGGCGATGCTGGCTTTGGGGGCCGGAGGATGGAATGGGGTGGGGTTGGGGGAGGGCCGTCAGAAGCTTGGCTGGGTGCCCGAGCATCAAACGGATTTCATCTTTTCGGTGGTGGGAGAGGAGTTGGGATTGGTGGCCACCCTGCTTGTGCTGGCGACGTACGTGGTGATGGTGGTTTGCGGTCTTGCCATCGCGGCAAACGCGAGGGACACCTTCGGAAAATTTGTGGCCGCAGGAGTCAGTTTTCTCTTCGGCTTGCAAGCCTTCATCAACATTGGCGTGGTGACCAGCGTCCTGCCGAACAAGGGCATTGCGCTGCCCTTCGTCAGCAAAGGAGGATCCAATTTGGTGATGATGATGGCCTGTGTGGGATTGCTTTTGAGCGTGGCCAGGCTCGCGCGCTTGCGAGGGGAGGAATCTTCGTAACCCACCCCTCGCGCATGCCGGCCGTTGCTCCTTCATCCATTCGGATCGCTCTCGCCTGCGGAGGGACCGGAGGGCATTTGTTTCCGGGGGTTGCGGTCGCGGAGTGGCTGGTGGATCAAGGGGTCGAGGCGCGGTTGTTGGTCTCTGAGAAGGAGATTGACCGCCTCGCCCGGGAAGGAGCGCCGGGACTTCGTTTTGTTCCGTTGGCAGGAGGAGGGTTCTCGGCGGGGCGCCGGTGGATGAGCTTGGCGGCCACCTGGAGGGGATGGAGACAGGCGAGGAGGATGTTCCAGGATTGGAGGCCTCACGTGCTCCTTTCGATGGGCGGTTTTGCCGGTGTGGCTCCGGTTCTGGCGGCTCGCACCTTGCGCATTCCCTATGTCTTGCATGAAGCCAACGCCTTTCCCGGCCGAGCCACCCGCTGGCTGGCGAGTGGGGCGAAACAGGTGCTCCTGGCTTTTGAGGAATGCCGGCCTTGGTTGAAGTCCGCCCGGTCCGACTGGACCGGCATGCCCGTGAGGAGGGATTTGGGCAGGATGGAGAAGGTTCAGGCGCGTCGAGAACTGGGGCTTTCCGCGGAAAGGCCGGTGATGTTGGTCATGGGTGGGAGCCAGGGCGCGCGGGCGATCAACGACCTTTTCCTGGCGATTCGCGAGACGCTTCGTTCTCAATGGAAAGAGCTGCAAACGATCCATGTGACGGGGCCGCGGGATTTCGAAAGGGTGAGCCAACGGGCGGGAGCTCTTGGACCGCATGAAAAGATTACCGCGTTCGAGACGCGCATGGATCGGGTTCTTGGCGCGGCGAGTTTTGTCGTGACGCGGGCGGGGGGATCATCGATTGCGGAGCTGGCCGCCATGAGTTTGCCTTCGATCCTGATTCCGTTTCCGGCCGCGGCGGACGATCACCAGCGTCGTAATGCCGAGGTCGTGGTCGGGTGGGGCGGAGCCCGGATGCTGGCGCAATCGGAGACGACGCCAGATCGATTGTTGAGGGAAGTGCTGGCGTTTCGAGATGAGGACTTGCGTTTGAGGATGGCGGAAGCGATGTCCCGAGTGCCGGTTCGCCAGGCGGCGGCGCGGGTGGGAGTATGCCTGTTGGAAGCGGCGGGTTGCCGCGTCGAGCCAGGGATGGAGGGCGAAGCGGTTTTCGAGTCGGCGCCTTCGTCACCGCGACCTCGTGAGGGGGTGCCGACATGAGCGGACACAACGAGAATCCTGTCGCGGGTCTCTCCTCGGACCGGTTGGATGCTACCCACGAATTCTTGCGGGAACTCGAAAAGGCTGCCTCCGGGGAGGCGCGGATCCGGTGTGGCGAGCTTTTGGCCAAGCGCACCACGCTGCGGGTGGGCGGTCCGGCGGAATTCTTTGTCGAGCCTCGATCGGAAGCGGCGCTCGCGGGGGTGGTTCATCTTTGCCGACAGGAGGGCAAGCCAGTTTTTGTGTTGGGCCGGGGGTCGAATCTCTTGATCAGGGACGGAGGGATTCCGGGCGTGGTTCTCAGTTTGGGGGACGGGTGTTTTTCGAAAATCGAACCCTGGGAGAAGGGACTGCGCGTAGGAGCTGGAGCCAGGCTCAAGGATGTCGCGCATGCCGCGAGACGGCTTGGTTGGGCGGGGTTGGAGTTTTTGGAGGGCATTCCCGGCAGCGTGGGGGGAGCCTTGCGGATGAATGCCGGGGCCATGGGATCCGAGATTTTTGACCGGGTGGAGAGGGTGCGGAGCATGGATCGGGAGGGCATGATCCGGGAGCGGGTTCGCGGCGAGATCAAGGCGAGGTATCGTGGCTGTGCCTTGCTCGAGGAGGAGATTGCTTTGGGCGCCTGGTTTTGTGGCGAGCCCGCGGAGGAGCCGCGCATTCGAGAAGCGATGGAACGTTTCAATCGCAAGCGGTGGGAAACCCAGCCGCCGCAACCCAGCGCGGGCTGCATCTTTCGCAACCCGGAGGGAACGCCCGCCGGCCGGCTCGTAGACGAACTGGGGTTGAAGGGCTCGCGGGAGGGAGGCGCTCGGGTTTCAGAGGTGCATGGTAATTTCATCGTGAATGAAGGCGGGGCCACGGCGAGCGATGTGCTGAAGTTGATCGAGCGAATCCAGCGAGTGGTTCGGGATTCGCGCGGGATTGACTTGCGCACCGAGGTGGAAATCGTGGGCGTGGACCGTGCCGGCGCGCCGAGCGGGGGAGGGCGGACATGAACCGGCGACGCGTGGTGGTGATGGCGGGCGGACCCTCGGCCGAACGGGAAGTTTCACTTCGGTCGGGTGAGGCCGTGGCTCGGGCGCTCTCGCGGATAGGACACCGCGTGGAGAGTCTTGATCCGCGTCCCGGGGCGTGGTCATTGCCGGCCGGGACGGAGATGGTCTTTTTGGCCTTGCACGGAACTTACGGCGAAGATGGAACCCTTCAAGCGGAACTCGACCGCCTGGGCGTCCGGTACACCGGATGTGATGCGGAGGCGAGCCGGTTGGCCTTTGACAAGGTTCAGACCAAGCGCCGCTGCCGGGAGGCGGGAGTGCCGGTGGCGCGAGATGTGGTGATTGGAAAGAGTGAAGCTCCGTGGCCGGAAGGCTGGGCTCCGCCCGTGGTGATCAAGCCGGCGAGGCAGGGATCGAGTGTGGGACTTCAGTTCGTGGACCGGGTGGAAGAATGGCAGGAGGCACTGCGGAAGGCATTCGAGCATGGCGACGAAATGCTGGTTGAAGAACGCATTCTTGGGATTGAGGCAACCGTTGGGGTTTTGAACGGAAGGGCCCTGCCTGTGGTAGAGGTGCGTCCGAAGCGAGGGGCTTATGATTATGCGAACAAGTACACCCCGGGCTGCACCGAGTATTTTTGCCCGGCGCCATGGCCGAAGGAGCTTACGGAGCGGGTGCAACGCGAGGCTTTGAGGGCTTTCGCCTCGGTGGGGGGGCGTGACTATGGCCGGGTGGACGTCATGGTCAGGGAGAGCGGCGAACCTGTGGTGCTGGAGGTGAACACCCTGCCCGGGATGACGGAGACTTCGTTGCTGCCGAAAGCGGCGGCGGCGGCGGGACTGGGATTCGACGCGTTATGCCAAAGCATGCTGGAGCTTGCCTGGGCGCGTCGCGAGAGGACGACGGACATGGTTTCGGGGAGTTGAAAGGAACGCGTGATGTGGTTTCGAAAATCGGCTCAAAATCGGAAGTGCAACCGCGAGTTGGTGCTCGATGTGCGGTTGCGGCATGACGCCGCGCGAGTGGGCCGGGTACGGGTGGCGGCGAGAATTCTGACCCTCGTGTTCGGAGGCGTGGCGGCCGGGTTCATTGCCTGGTGGTGCGGGGCCTGGGCTCTGAACCGCTTCATTTACCGGAATCCCTCCCTGGCCATCGACACCATCGTGGTGACAAACCGGGGAGGACTGGTGTCGGACGATCAAATCCGGCGCTGGGCGGGCGTGGATTTGGGGGAGAATTTGCTGGCCCTCGACATGCGGAAGGTTCGCCGCAATTTGGAACTGGTGCCTTCCATCGAATCTGCGCTGGTGCGGCGAGGGATGCCGCGGACCCTCTTCATCGAGGTCATCGAGCGTGAAGCCGTGGCGCAGATTCATGTGGCGGGCCGCACAACGAACGGAATCGAACTGGTCAAGTTCATGGTCGATCCAAACGGCGTGCCCGTTCATCCGCGCGACTTTGGCGCCGCGGCGGCGGAGGCGGAAGGGACGATGGAGAATCTGACGGTGATCCTGGGTTTGACGGCAGATCAGTTGCGTCAGGGCACGCCCATTGATTCCCCGAAGCTGCGGTCGGCCCTGGATCTGGTGGATCAGTTCAGCCGCTCGGAACTGGTCGGGGCGGCCGACCTGGCCAGTCTGGATCTTTCGCCGCCCGAGGTCTTCGTGGTCAGGACCTCTCAGGGTGCCTCGATCACGCTTTCGCCCCTTCAGATTGCCGACCAATTGCGCCGGTGGAAACTGATTCATGACCGGGCCTTCGCCTCGGGCAAGGCCGTGGCCTCGCTCGATTTGTCGATCACCAACAACAACCCGGCGGTGTGGATCGAGGCGAGCCTGGCGCCTTCCGTGCCTCGCAAATCCGTCAAACCGCCCCGCGCTCGTAAGAAAAATGCGTAGGACATCATCCATTGTGGCCGGCCTGGAGACCGGCACATCCAAAGTCTGTGTCACGGTCGGCGAGGTGTCCGGGGACGGATCGGTGCGCGTCCTCGGCGTGGGGCAGTCCAAATCGCGGGGCGTGCGCAAGGGTGAAATTGTCGATTCATCCGCCGCGGCCGAAGATATCCGCGAGGCGATCGTCGAGGCCGAGACCAGTGCTGACGTGGAGATCACGAGCCTTTTCCTCGGTGTGACCGGCAATCACATGGTGGGGCTCAACAGTCACGCGACCCATCCGATCGTGTCGGAGGGCCGTGTGATCACGGAGGAGGATGTTCAGGAAGTCATCAAGAATGCCAAGATCATCAGCTTGCCCCATGAGAATTCGGTGGTGCATATCGTGCGGCAGCATTTCACCGTCAATGGGCAAAGCGGCATCGTCAATCCCGCGGGCATGGTGGCGAACGCGGTCGAGGCCGACGTCCATATTTTTCACGGGAACTACAACCGCATTCAAAGCGCGATTCATTTGGTGAAGGGGCTGCAATTCGAGGTGGAGGACGTGGTTTTCAATGGCATCGCCTCGAGTCTGTCCGTGTTGACTCACGAACAAAAAGAGCTGGGCACGCTGGTTCTTGATTTAGGCGCCGGCTGCTCCGAATACGTGGCCTATTCGAAAGGCATCATCAAGCACAGCGGCGTGCTCGCGGTGGGGGGGGATCATGTTTCCAATGACCTGGCGTATGGTTTGAAGGTTCCCTTGGGCCGGGCCGAGCAGTTGAAGATCGATCACGGCTGCGCCTTCGTCGATCCTTCGACCCACAGTGGCATGCTGGAACTGCCAAGCGACGTGGGCTTGCCGCCGCGTTCGGTCAATCTCGAGCATCTGGCACGGATCATGTCCATGCGGCTCGAGGAGACCCTGGAATTGATCGAGCAGGATTTGTCGTCCACCGGGGTCATGGATTACCTGCGCGGCGGGGTGGTGTTGACCGGCGGCGCTTCGAGAGTGCCGGGGTTGGACACTCTGGCGGCCCGCATTTTCCGGATGAATGTTTACCGGGGCCGGCCCTCGACGCTGGAAGGGCTGCCGTCGAACCTGCAGCAGGCGGAGTTTGCCACGCCGCTGGGCTTGTTGAAGTTCGGCGCCTTCCGGATGGGGCCGCGTCCCGCATGGGCCGAACGTGTGAAGGGCCGCTTGAAGCGATTTGTTTTCGGCCGCGCCTGAGACTCATTTTCTGTGATCAAACCCATGAACCCTGACCCTGAGACGCCCGCCAACGGCAACGGGATGGAAACGGTATTCTTGCCGGTGCGGATCCGCGTGATCGGCCTGGGTGGAGCCGGCTGTAATTTTGCCGAGCACATGACGCGTGCCGGACTGGAAGGCGTGGAGTTTTTCGCGGCCAACACGGACATTCAAGCGTTACGATCGAACTTGGTGGCGAACAAGATTCAGTTGGGAGCGCGCCTCGTGCGAGGGTTGGGGGCGGGCGGAGACTCTGAAAAAGGACGAGCCTGCGCGGAGCTCGACACCCCCGCGTTCAAGGAGATTTGCGAGGGGGCGGACGTTGTGTTTGTGTTGGCGGGTTTGGGAGGGGGAACCGGCACGGGTGCCGCGCCGGTCGTGGCGAGGATTGCCAAGGAGTGCGGAGCTCTGGTCTTGGCGATCACGACGCTGCCGTGGGACTTTGAAGGGCCGGGCCGCCGGCGCCAGGCGTTGCATGGCCTGCGCGAGGTTCAATCGCAAGCGGATGCGGTTATTTCACTTCCGAATCAGAGGTTGTTCGGCCAATTGGAGGATCATCTCAATCTTCCCGATTCTTTCGCGCGCATCAATGAAGTGCTGACCCAGGGGTTGCGAGGAGTCTGGCAGATGCTGGCGATGCGAGGCATGGTCAACATCGATTTCGCGGATCTTCGCGCGGTGCTGGGTGGGCGTCACTCCGAGACGGTTGTCGCGACTGAGGGGGCGGCGGGATCGAACCGCGCTCTCGATGCCGTTCACCAACTGTTGGCCAGCCCCTACCTGGAGCACGGAGCCGCTTTGGCGCAGTGTGATCGGCTGTTGCTCTCGATTGTGGGAGGCGCAGACCTTCAGTTGGGCGAGGTCAACCGGATCATGGAGCACGTGCAACGGCAATCGCCGGAAGCCATGGTCACCATGGGGGCTGCGATCCATCCCGCTTTTGCCGGCCGCGTGTCCGTGACGATCCTGGCTTCGAAGAAGCCGGTGGAAACGCCCGCGGAAATCCCGGCGCCTCCGTCAGAGATGCTGCCGCCGACGGAAGCGGACACGAGTTTCATGAAGCCAATCGCTGTGGACAAGGTCTCACCAAGCAAGATGGTGCCCCCTCCTCCCGCGATCTCGCAGGAGAAGAAACAGCAGATGTTTGCCAAGCAATCCCCGCATCGCCGGTCCAAAATTCCGGGCAAGAAAATGGAGCAGGCCTTGCTGCCATTGGATGTGGTGTCGAAGGGCCGGTTTGACAAAAGCGCCCCGAACATTCGCGACGGCGAGGATCTTGATTACCCGACCTACGTGAGGCGGGGTACCCCGCTCAACTGAAGCTGCGCCCCAGCCCCCACCACGGCTGAGGCCGACCGCGACGCAGGCCAGCGGTCCGTCGCGTCATTTCGAGTCCCATCCCACGCCGAGAAGGGCCAGCTCATCGTGGTTCTGGAAAACTCAATCCCTTTCACCCGGGAGACGGCCATTGATCCGCATCGATCGATCGCAAGATCACGGCGGCAAAGTCCTTGCTCAAGTTTCGATCGATCACCCTGCGGATCCGGCTCAAAGTCCGGCAGGTCTTTGACGCTCGAGCTTTTGCGCATCTCGACGCTGCCGAATTGCCGTTTCCAGGTTCAGGCAAGAATTCCACGCACCACGTGTCCGAAAACGTCCGTCAACCGGAAATCCCGGCCCGCGTAACGATACGTCAGCCTTTCGTGATCCAGCCCGAGCAGATGCAGCACGGTCGCGTGCAAGTCATGGATGTGGACCGGCTTTTCCACCGCATGCCATCCCAGCTCGTCCGTCGCGCCGTAGGCCATGCCACCTTTCACTCCGCCGCCCGCCAACCACATGCTAAAGCCATAAGGATGATGATCACGTCCGTCTGTGCCCTGGGCGGCAGGCGTGCGTCCGAATTCTCCGCCCCAAAGGACGAGGGTTTCGTCCAAAAGACCGCGCGATTTCAGGTCGCGGATCAAACCGGCAATGGGCAGGTCGGTCGCGGCCGAATTTTTTTCGTGACCTCCCTTCAGGTCCCCGTGCTGATCCCATGGCTGGAAACCTCCGGTGGTGTGATAGAGTTGGACGAAGCGCACGCCGCGCTCGACGAGCCGTCTGGCCAGCAAGCACTGCTTCCCAAAGGTGGATGTGTGGGGTTGGTCGATGCCGTAGAGTTTTCGGGTGGCGTCCGATTCCTTGGTCAGCGCGAATGCTTCCGGCGCTTCGGATTGCATCCGATACGCCAGTTCGAAGGAAGCGGTGCGCGAAGCGAGCCGGAGATCTTCGGGACGGTCGGCCGCGTGCAGGGCATTGAGTCGTTGCAGGGCATCGAGCTCTTGCCGCTGCTGATCGAGGCCAGCCTTGGGGTTCTTCAGATTCCGGATCGGGTTGTCCAGATCGGAGACGAACGTGCCCTGGTAGGACGCGGGCAGAAAACTCGCGCCGTATTGGCGCGCCCCTTCGATGATCGGCCCGGGGCCGATCGCGATGAATCCCGGCAGGTTCTGATTCTCGGTCCCCAGTCCATAGGTGACCCAGGCACCCATGCTTGGCCGGGAGAAAACGCGTTCCCCGGTGTTCATCTGCAAGCACCCGCCTGGATGGTTCGTGTCGTCGGCCACCATGGAGCGGATGACACAAATGTCATCGATACATCGGGACGTATGGGGAAACAATTCGCTGACTTCGATTCCGGACTGGCCATGCCGTTGAAATTTCCACGGAGAGGCCAGGAGATTTCGTCGCTCTCCCAGGTAGAGTTCGGGCGATGGCTTGCCGTGGTCGCGGGTCAGGCGTGGCTTGGGATCGAAGGTGTCCACCTGGGAGGGGCCTCCCGGCATGAAAAGGAAGATGACCCGTTTGGCGCGGGCCGAAAAATGGGGCGCTTTCGAGGTGAGAGGATGAGTTGAGGAGCCGGGCAGTTTCGGCTCAAGCGCGGCACTCCGGAAAGTTCCTGCCTCCTTCAGCAGGCTGGCCAAAGCGAGATAGCCAAATCCACCACCCGTGCGCCGCAGCATTTCGCGGCGGTTGATCTGAGTGCTGCGCGGGTGGAACCATCCACGGTCATTCATACACTTGGACGATGAAGCATGAGGAGTGAAACAGCTAATCGATGAAAACAAATTCATTCGCACTGAGCAAGAGCTGGCAATAGCGCCCCAAACGTTCCGACGGGTTCGTCCCCGTGAGTTGTTCCCGGCCGATGTCGAGTTCCTCGCTCGTTGGCGCCCGCCCCAGGGTCAAGCGGTAGGCCTCCCGGATTTGAGTCTCGGCATCGGTCGCCGTGGTCCCAAGCAGGATGCGCTGAGCCAGTGCTTCCGCCTGTTGCCGGGAGAAAGGATCGTTGAGGAAAAAGAGAGCTTGGGGAGCGACGATCGAGTCACCTCGCTTCTCCACGACCGCACTACAGTCCGGCCCATCGAAGACGGAAGCGAATCCCGAGGATGTCCCCGTTCGGACGGACATCATGTAGAGTGTGCGCCGCGGGAGCAATTCATCCCGAAAAGCCTCGCCACCCTGCCTGGAATGGAGCCGGTTTGCGACGTAAAGCAGGCTGTCCCGGAGTGATTCCGCGTCCAAGCGCCTGCGTGGCATCCGGCCCCAGAGTTGGTTTTCCGGATCGGCTGCCAGGGTTTCCGGTGCGGCGCGGCTGCTTTGTTGGTAAACGGAGGAGAGCATGATGAGGCGGTGGATGGCTTTGATGGACCAGCCGGACTCCATGAAACGCACCGCGAGATGATCCAGGAGTTCCGGATGGGAGGGACGGTCACCTTTTTCGCCGAAGTTGGTCGTGGTGCGGACGATGCCTTCCCCAAAATGATGCTGCCAGATTCGATTTACCGCGACGCGAGCCGTGAGAGGGTTTTGGGTGCTGGCAATCCATTCCCCCAGGGGCAGGCGGCCGCTCCCTTCCGTGATGACCGGTGGCGGGTGATTCGAGAGAACTTTCGGAAAGCCACGAGGCACGACCTTGCCTGGGTTCTTGGGATTCCCTCGAAGTGAGATTGGGGCATCTCTGAACCCCTCGTGCTTCGTGCCCACGGGGCCGCCGTCCTGAACGACGACCGCTTGTGGAACGGTGGCAGGAATGGACTTCCGAAGCGTGTGGAGTTGCTCGCGTGCCTGCACGAGCCGACGCGCTGACTCGGATTCCATCAAAGCCTCGCGCTCGCCCGCATCGAGCCAGTACGGACCCTGTGGAGAGCTCAACTCGTCGGCCAGTCGGGCGACGGGATCAGGCGGGGACGGCCCCCGGCCGTTGGGATCGACCCAGGCATCGAAAAGCTCCTTCTCCACCTCCGCCCGGTCGTGCTCGTCGAGGGGCCGGTTGTAAACGCGAAGTTCTGCCAGATCGCCCCGAAACTTGGCGCTGTTGCCAGAGCCTGGTCCGCCAATGCGCAACGATTTGATCTCGGGATCTGAGGAAACCCCGTCCACAGCACTGTTTTTCCCCGCATCCAAGCCTTGACGATGCAGGGTCGTGCCAAGAGGGCCCCAGGACAAACTTGCGATTTCGAAGCCGGCATTCGTTTTCGCATCACTGATGACATCGCCATGGGCGCCGTGCTTTCGCACAATCGCATGCAGGCCACCCCCTGGCGTGGGCATCAGGCCAATGCCATGCTTCCCGGAACTGGAATCTTCCCAGCCGATCAGGCGCTGTCCGGAAGTGGAGGCGTCAGCGATGCGAAAGACTGCAAACAGGCTGCCCGCAGGGGGAACGGTCAAAGGAGCTTCCAGCCCTTCGTTGCCCGTGAAACGCAGGACCGGGCGACTCCTTCCGCCGACTTTGAGGTTCGTCTTAAGCGGGCCTCGGGCAGGGGCGGCGACGGCGGCAAACTTCACCGGAGAGCGACTGTGATTGGGCCACCACGTGACCCGGCCTTCGCCTGAACTCGTCGGGTGCGCGTCGCTGGCTTGGAGTTTCAACAACTCGGAATGGCGATGGGATGGACGAGGAGTGCGGGAGGATTCGAGGCCCGTGAGCCGATCTCTTTGAACTGCGGCGAGGGCTCTTCCCACGGCGAACGCCGCGGCTTCGGCTCCCGATCGATCGATCGGCTCCTGGCCCGCCCGAGTGAGGGTGCGCTGCCAGGCGGTGAGTGCTTCCCAGCCCTGGCCAGGCTCACGGCCCGGGCGCTGCACGTCTGCCGTCTCCAGGAAGCTCCACGACCCTGTCGCTTGCGGATGGTCCCGGTGCGAGATTTCCAGCGGAGCGTGATCGGGTGTTTGGGTCACGTCATGGCGCAGATTCCAGACTCGCCCTGCCGGGGTTTGTTCGATCGTCCATTCCACCAGCGCTGTCGGAGCTCCCGTGGCCTGCGGCAAGACCACCAAATCGAGACTGTCTCCGGACTGGAGGGTGATTTCGGCGAGATGCCCAAGGTTGAAAGCGGACTCCAACTTCGCGCTGCCACCGGCTGCGACCTGGAACGAAGCCAGTTCCTTCCGGCTGGACGCCGCTCGCAAATCGAGCGACACGACGAAACCCTTGCGAGCGGTGCTTGTCGCATCGGTGACGGAGCCGGTCCATCGCACGGTCATGTTCGTTGGGCTGGTCCAACGAAGGACCGCTCCACTCGATTGGGATGGCGTGAGCGCAACGCTGCGGGAGGGAAACTTTGCCCCATGGTGCTCAACCGTTTCCTTCCGAAGACTGACGTGGATGGCGGGGGTCGAGTTCGGGCGATGGCTCCAGCGGTGAAGCCCGGCCCATCCTCCCTCGTCGCGGGAGAACCAAGTGAACGCGCGATAGTCTCTCAAGCCCAGGTAATCGAGCCACTGGGTGAGGATTTTCGGGTGCAGCCCGTGCTCCCTGGCGAGCTCGGTCAAAGCTCGATCGGGAGCGTGAATGCTGCGGCTGACAAACTCCCAGCATGCGAGGAGATAGCGAGCGGTTTGCTCCGTGGCAATCCGATCGAGGCGGGTGGCAAATTCCAAATCCGTTTCGAGCTGGAGATTTTGAATTTGCTTCTCGAGCTCCGCCACGCGTTTTTTCCGGTCAGCCATACGTTCGACTTCGGCCCTGGGCAGGAGGGGAACACGAACGAGCGGAGTATTTCCGGGCACGGGACTGGGAATCAGCCGGGTGCTAAAAAAAATGCCGGCCAGCGCGTAGTAGTCTTCCATGGAGATGGGGTCGAACTTGTGATCATGACAGCGCGCGCAGCTGAGCGTGAGCCCCAGGAAGGCTCGGCCCACCACCTCGATCTGGTCGTTGACGTAGTCGGCGATCATCTGCTCCTTGTCGACATCACCCGGAACGAAATCCGCGATCGCCAGCATGCCGGTCGCGATCAGCGCCTGAGTGTCCATGAGCTCCGGGTCGGCTGGCTGGAGGAGATCCCCGGCGATTTGGTGGCGGATGAAATCCGGATAAGGCAAATCTCGGTTGTGGGCGTCGACGACCCAATCCCGATAACGCCACGCTTCTCGGAAATCGCTTTCCACGGGCAGTTGAATCAAGTCTCGGGCATCAGCGTAGCGGACGACATCCAGCCAATGACGGCCCCATCGTTCGCCGTAAGCGGGCGAGGCGAGCAACCGATCGACTCTTTTGGCGAAAGCATCCGGTGAGTCATCGGCCAGAAAAGCATCGATTTCTTGCGGGGTTGGCGGGAGCCCGATGAGGTCGTAGGTGGCGCGGCGGAGAAGGGTGCGCCGGTCCGCAGGCGGGGCTGGGGACAGGTTCTTTTTTTCGAGTGAAGCGAGGATGAAGGCGTCGATGGGAGTTTTGATCCAGCGATCCTCCTTCACGGCGGGCACCGGGGGCCGCTGGATGGGACGGAATGCCCAATGAAAAGCGGGTGGCACTGGGGAATCCTTTGGCTCGGCGGCCTGGAGAGCCAGGAGGGTCAGCAGTGACACGATCATGACCATGACGCGAGCCTCGAAGGCCGGGAGGAGATGTCAAGGCCGGCCTTTCATCGAAGGTGTGTCCCCGTGCATCCCGATGTTGTTGGTAGGGCGGGCCTGTCCGTGCCCGCCGCCCACTGGATGCAAAACATCATGCTCCGGCGGCGCGCCGGGACGGACGCGCCCTACCTGCATCACCGGCAACATCGGGATGCACCGGGTGTGTCCCGGTGCATTTGCAAGGGGGCGGAGCGAGCCGTTCACGGCGCTTCCGCACGCGCCAACCTGCCGCGGCGATCTCCTCCCGTTCCATGGCCCGCCCTGGGTGGATGCCTTGGCCCTGACAGCATCCTTGCCTGTTGAACTTGCCTTGCCCCGTTGAAGACACGCCCTGAAGCGGCTTGAACGCCGCGCGCATCACTGATGATCTATGGATGCACCGGGTGCGTCCAAAAGTTGAAAGGAGGACCCCGGCCTCCCTTCACCGGACACTCTTGTTTCCTTGCTTTGAGGGATCGCGGAAAAAGAGGAGGAACACCACCAGCACTCCGACCGAGAGATACGCGGGAGTGAGCCAGATTTCTCTCCAGTGGTGACCGACGACCTGTCCGGTGGCGTCGGTGATCCCATGCATGGCCAGCACCTTGCCGGAAAGCATCGTGCCGACGAAGGCGCCCACGCCCCAAAGGATGAAGGCGATGAATCCCTGGCACGCCCCGCGGATGCGCTCGTTGGCCTCGTCGTCCACGTAGAGCTGTCCCGCGATGAATAAGAAGTCGTAACACACCCCGTGCAGCAGAATCGCCGCGAAAATGAGCGACGAGGAGAGTCCGGAGGCGTGGACGCTGCCCGCCAGGAAAAAGTAGCGCAAGACCCAGGCGAGAATGCCAAGAAAGATCGTCTTCTTGTAACCCAGCCGGTGCAGCATGACGGGCAGCAGGAACATGAAGATCACGTCGGAGACCTGAGCCAGTGTCATTTTCCCCGCGATGCCCTCCCATTTCATCTCCGTGAGATAGATGCCCATCATCACGAAATAGAAGTAGAGCGGAACGCAGATCAGGAACATGCAGAGGATGAAAATCGCGAACGAGCGTTTCCGGAGCAGGGCCAGCGCGTCGAGGCCGAGCAGTTCTCCGACGCTCACGTTCGCGCCGGTCTTGCGCGGCGGGGTGTGCGGCAGCGTCAGCGCGAACCATCCGAAGAGGATCGAAACGCCGCCGCCCAGATACCACTGGATCGTGGTCTGCTCTCCCTTGAGCGCGCTCAAGGCGAGGCCGCCGGCAATCCAGCCGACGGCGGAAAAAAGTTTCACGCGGGGGAAATCGGTCTTCGCGTCGGCCAGATGATGCAGTGCCAGAGAATTGCCCAGCGCCAGCGTGGGCGCGTAAAGCGCGCAGTAGAGGATCAGTGCGGGATAGAACGAACCGAAGGTCGCGGCCTTGGGCAGTGCGCACATGACCAGGCCGCCCAAGACGCCCAGGACGGCAAGCATTTTTTCCGACGCCACGAAACGATCGGCGATCAACCCCAAGAAAAACGGCGAGATCATCGAGCCGATCGCGAACGCCCCGTAGGCCGCGCCAATTTCCTGCCCGCTGAACTTTAGCGCGGTGGCCAGATACGAGCCCATGCTGACGTACCAGGATCCCCAGATGAAATACTGGAGGAAGTTGAACGCGGAGAGTTTGATTTTCAGCGAGGTTTGCATCAGGGCGGGAATTCCGATGAGGCAAGCTGCTCCGGCGCTCCCGGGTTGAAGAAGTCCGCCGAACCGATGACGCCGCATGCCGCGAGCATGGCGTCGCTGAAGTGGCCGACCGAAGGGGCCCGACGAGCGTGTGGGGACGACGCCACCTGCCTGGCAGCATCTTCGCTCATGGCATGCGCCTCAGGTTGAACATTCTCGATGGGCCTGCGGGCCGGTTCAATCCCCAGTCCCGGGATGAGGACGCTGGATTGTTGCTGAAGGTTTTCGGTCTTCGTGCCGTTTCCTCAAGACTGCCGAACGTGGGAGGAAGGTTCCCGTCCGTCTGGAGGCGTTTCCTTTTGCGGGTTGATTGAGAATCTCGGGTCTGGAGTTGCTTTGGCCGGGGGACGGGGACCGATCAGCCCATGTTCATGCCGAGGAGGAATTCGATATTGGTCCGGTGCTTCTTGAGCTTGTTTAACAAGAGTTCCATGGCCTCCACGGGCGGGACGCCGGTGAGAGCGCGGCGGAGCATGACGACCCGGTTGTATTCCTCGGGATGATAGAGCAGTTCTTCTTTCCGCGTCCCGGAGACCTCGATGTTGATGGATGGGAAGATCCTGCGATCGACCAAGTGGCGGTCGAGGTGCACTTCCATGTTACCGGTGCCTTTGAATTCCTCAAAGATCACTTCGTCCATGCGCGAACCCGTGTCGACGAGGGCGGTGGCCATGATGGTGAGGGATCCGCCTTCCTCGATGTTGCGCGCGGCGCCGAAAAAGCGCTTGGGTTTGTGCAGCGCGTTGGCGTCCACGCCGCCGGAAAGGATTTTTCCGGAATGCGGCTGGACGGTGTTGTAGGCGCGGGCGAGCCGTGTGATGGAATCGAGCAGGATGACCACATCGCGATTGTGTTCGACCATGCGGCGTGCTTTTTCGATGACCATTTCCGCCACTTGCACGTGGCGCTCGGGGGGTTCGTCGAAGGTGGAGCTGATGACTTCGGCGGGTCGGCAGGTCCGCTCCATGTCGGTCACTTCCTCGGGGCGCTCATCGATGAGGAGGATGAAGAGATAAACCTGGGGGTCGTTCTTGATGATGGCGTTGGCCAGTTTCTGGAGCAGAACGGTTTTGCCCGTGCGAGGCGGGGCGACGATCAAGCCGCGGGTGCCTTTGCCGATGGGACAGACCAAGTCGAGAACGCGCGTGGAGAGTTCCTCCGCGCCCGTTTCGAGAATGAACCGGCGATTGGGGAAGAGCGGGGTGAGATTGTCGAAATGGGTTTTGTCTTTGGCGACGTCGGGATCCTTGTGATCCACCGTTTCGACTTTGAGCAGGGCGAAGAACCGTTCCTTCTCCTTGGGCGGGCGGATTTGACCGGAGATTAAATCACCTGTTTGCAGGTCGAAGCGGCGGATTTGCGAGGGAGAAACGTAGATGTCCTCAGGGCAGGGCAGGTAATTGAAGCTTTGAGACCGGAGGAAGCCGAACCCCTCCTGGAGGATTTCCAGGACTCCTTCGGCGTAGAGGGCTCCGCCGCGTTCGGCGTTTTTCTGAAGCATTTGGAAGATCACCTCGTGCTTCTTCATGGTGCCGACGTTTTCGATGCCCATGTCCTTGGCCATTTGGTTCAAGGCGGTCATGGTCATCGCCTGCAACTCGCTGATGTTGATGCGAGGAGCGTCGGGCGAGACTTTGAATTCTTCTTCTTCCGGTTCCTGGAATTCAACGGTCGGAACGCGTCCGGGACGGGGTCCTCGCGGAGGGGCACCCCGTTGATGCCGGTGTTGAGGCTGATTCTGTTTGGGGTGCCGGGGTTGGAATGGCTGGGAACGCCGGGGTTGATTCCTCCCGGGTCCGGGTTGTCCGTGCTCCTGACGGGGATGGGGTGGGGGCCTGTGCTCCCGGGGTCGTTCCGGGGCCATTCCGGAGGCTTCGGGCCGGGCTTCGTTGCTTTCGCGGGTTACGGGAGATTCAGCAGCGGGGGGGGGAGAGGGAGGGGGTGCGCTACGTTCTGGGCGTGGCTCGGGAGTTGGATCGCTCGCCGATGGCCTTCCCAAAGTGATATCTTGTTGGGAGGATGAAGCGGGGTTTTCGGAGGCGGATCCCGGGATGATGGTGGTGCCAATTCCCGGGCGCCATTCCTCAATGACTTCCCGTTCGGTGGATTCGATCTCGGGTTTCTCTTTGGCGCGCGGCTTGGCAGCGGCGGGTTTGCGGGGGACGCGGGGCATAATCTTTTAGGATCAAGTGTGCAAATTCAAATGTTCAAAAACTCTGACGAGGACTCCCCCACGGTCCAGATGGCATGCGCCTGCCCGGGCTCGGGAAGGGATCGATGTTTGACGCGGGACCGCTGGATAATCCGCGGCGGGGGGAGTCTTTCGATCAATACGGCAAGGGGTGCTTGGCCGTGAGTTCATGAACACGCTGGCGCACCTTGCGGCTGGTGTCAACATTTTTGATGTCGAGCAACACTTCGCTGATCATGTCCGCAATGGCGGCCATTTCCGTTTCCCGCATGCCGCGCGTGGTGACAGCGGGCGTGCCGAGGCGGACGCCGCTGGCCTGAAAGGGAGAACGGGTTTCGAACGGAATGGTGTTTTTATTGACCGTGATGCCTGCCAGATCCAGCGCGGCCTGGCATTCCTTTCCGGTTAGATTGCGAGCTCCGACATCGACGAGCATGAGGTGATTGTCGGTGCCGCCGCTGACCAGTCGAAAACCATTGCGGGCCATGCCGTCGGCCAAGGCGCAGGCATTGGCGAGGATTTGCTTTTGGTAATCGAGGAACGAGGGTTGAAGCGCCTCGTGGAAGCAAACGGCTTTGGCTGCGATGACGTGCATGAGGGGGCCGCCCTGAATGCCCGGGAAGGCCTGAGAATCGATTTCCTTGGCATATTTCGCCTTGCAGAGGACCAGTCCGCCGCGCGGACCCCGCAACGTCTTGTGCGTGGTGGTGGTCACGAAATCCGCGTGCTCCACCGGACTGGGATGCAGGCCGACGGCGACGAGGCCTGCGATGTGGGCGATGTCGGCCAGCAGAAAAGCGCCGTTGTCCCGGGCGATTCGCCCCATGCGTTCGAAATCGATCACGCGAGGGTAGGCGCTGGCCCCCACGGTGATCATGCGGGGCTTGTGCTCGGCGGCCATGCGGGCCAGCAAATCGTAATCGATGCGCTCCCGCTCCCGATCCACTCCGTAGTGAACCACTTCGAAGAATCGACCCGAGAAATTGGCCTTGTTGCCGTGGGTCAAATGACCTCCGTGGCTGAGATCCATCGTCAGCAACTTCTCCCCCGGCTTGAGCACCGCGAAGTAAACCGCCATGTTGGCGGAGCTGCCCGAGTGGGGCTGAACGTTGGCGTGCTCGGCTTTAAAGAGCTGTTTGGCCCTGTCGATGGCGAGTTGTTCGGCTTGATCGACAAACTCGCAGCCGCCGTACCATCGTTTGCCGGGATACCCTTCGGCGTATTTGTTGGTCAGCACCGATCCCTGCGCCTCCATGACGGCAAGGCTGGTGAAATTCTCGCTGGCGATCAGCTCGATGTTCTCCTGTTGCCGTTTGCGCTCCTCGCGGATGACGCCGGCGATTTCCCGGTCGGCGGCGGCCAGGGAAAGGGCAACGCCAGGACCTGACTCAAGCTTGCCGACGCGGCGATCGTGGCGTCCGCCCTCCTCCCCGGTGGACAGAAAAGCGTCGACCATGCGGCAGGCTTCCTCTGGCGACACGGTGGAAGCCCCGAGACACAGGACATTGGCATGGTTGTGCTGTCGGGCCAGGGCGGCCAGTTTTTCGGTCCAAGCCAGGGCGGCTCGGATCCCGGGGACCTTGTTGGCGGCGATGCTCATGCCGATGCCGCTCGAACAAACCAGGATCCCGAAGGCGTGTTTTCCGGCGGCGACGGCTTCGCCGACGCGCCGGGCGAAATCAGGGTAATCGACGGCATCCGCGGAAGTGGGGCCGAGGTCTTGGACCTCCACGCCACGGACGGCGAGGTGCGAGTGGAGTCGGGTTTTCAGGGCGAAGCCGGCGTGGTCAGCGGCCAGGGCAACGGACCCCGTCTGGCTCTGATGGCCTTGTGCGGATTGGGATTCCATCTTGGATTGTCGGATGAACTTGAGGATGCTGGAAAGGCTTTGTTCGATTTGGTCCCGGCACTCCGCATAGGTTCCGAAGGAACCACCGATCGGATCGGAAATATCCTTTTCGAATTCCTCCAGCGTTTCGTCGAAGTCGCGGAGCAGAAAGGTTTTCTCCGCCGCCTCGGGAAAGAGCGACACGATGGCGCGAAGATGTCCATGCGTCATGCCCAGGATCAGATGGGCTTGCTTGACCAGCTGGCCGGTAAGCATCCGGCTTCGGTGGCCGGTGATATCGATGCCCAGTTCGCGCAGCGCTTCCACGGCGTGCTGGCTGGGCCCGCAGCCGTCCATGGCGCTGACTCCCGCGGACAGGATTCGATAGTCCTCCTGGCCGCGCACCGCATGGCGGAAAAGCCCTTCCGCCATGGGACTGCGACAGATATTACCGGTGCAAACGAACAGGATGGTTTTCATCAACGGTCGAACAGTGGCCAAGAAGTTGGGCGCGGGTCGAGGAATCGTCAACGGCGAAATCCCCCCGAGCTGCGAGGGCCGTGCATCCTGAAGTTGTCGGTCGTGTGGCGCAGGCTGCTCAGCCTGCCGTATCGCCGACGGCCCGTCGGGTGAAGAACGAGGCCCTTCCATGCTCTCCACGCGCCGGGTTCCCTCCGTCGCCCCGCAGGCTGGGCAGGCTGCGCCACAGCAGACAGGGCTGTCGGCGTGACCACGCAACCCGGTCACCGACAACCTCTGGCTGCGTGCGTTATGATGGGGTCTTCCCCCTCAGAAACAATTTTTGTGGGTATCGAGAGCGTCGTCGAGCTTGTGCGGCGCCTGGAGCGTCCCTTAATCTCCGCGCGTCTCCTATCGAATCCCATGCAAGCTGAGGCATCGTCCGGCGGTGAGGGAACCCGGGAAGTCCGGTCCCTGCGCGACCTTTCCCCTGCCCAGTGGAAATCGGGCGCGGCGGCCTGGCTGGGCTGGTTGTTTGACGGCCTGGACATGCATCTTTACGGGCTCGTGGCGGCGCCTTTTGTGGCGCAGCTCCTGGACGTGGCGAGTCCCGCGGATGCGATGGTTCGGGAGAAAAGCTCGTGGATTCAGGCCGCGTTTCTGGTGGGTTGGGCGTTGGGGGGCGGGTTCTTCGGAAGGCTGGGGGATTTGATCGGGAGAAGCCGGGCGCTGTGCCTTACGATTTTGACCTACGCCTTGTTCACCGGACTTTCCTTTTTTGCGCAGACTTGGTGGCAATTGTTGATCTTTCGATTCATCACCGCGTTGGGCATCGGAGGCGAATGGGCGGTGGGCTCATCGCTCCTCTCTGAAACCTGGCCTAAGCGATGGCGTCCGTGGATCGCGGCCGTGTTGCAAACCGGGGTCAACCTCGGGGTGTTGCTGGCGTGCGCCACCGTTTTTTTGAGTGCACGCTATGAGGGTGCCATCGGGCAGCTCTTTTCCTCGATTTTGCCGGATCGATGGACGCCGGAGCACTGGTATCCCCGGTTCGTTTTTCTGGTGGGTGTGCTGCCTGCCTTTCTGGTGTTGTGGATTCGGAGGCATGTGCCTGAGCCGGAAGAGTGGCACGCGGCGAGGAGGAACGCGTCACGGGCCGCGCCGCCGGGCATCATGGACCTTTTCCGAGGGGAGATTTTGCGGACGACGCTCCTGACGATCGTGGTGTGTGCCACTTCGCTGACCGCTTGGTGGGCCTTCATGTTCTGGCATTCGCAGCATTTGAGGAATCTGCCCGAGCTGGCTTCGTGGGCGAGAGAACGGCGGGAGGAACTCGTCAGCACGGCCTTTTTTGTGGTGATCTCGTCTTCGATTGCCGGGAATTTCTTCGCGTCCTGGCTGGCGCGGCGCTGGGGCTATCGACGGGCCATTGCCCTGACGTGTTTGGGATTTCTGATCACCATGTCAGCCACCTTTATCCAGGATCGGCCGGCCCTGTCGTTGGTATGGTTTTGGTTTCCGGCGGTCGGATTCTTTTCGGGCGTTTTTGGATTGTTCACGATGTATTTGCCGCCTTTGTTTCCGACCTTGTTGCGCACGACGGGGGCTGGATTTTGTTATAACATCGGGCGGATTGTGTCCGCGTGCGGCGTGGTTTTTTCGGGAACGCTCTCGCGCGGAGGCGACTTCAAAACCACCCTGCTCTTCGCCAGCATGCTTTTCATTCCAGCGATGGTGGTGGCCGTCTGGCTGCCGGAGCCGGACGAGTTGAAGGCGTGACTTCGAACCCTGACATGATTCCGGACGAGAACTCGCCGCGCTCTCAGCGGGAGGGTTTCCGTGCCGTGATGACGCAACTGCGGGAAGCAAGCATGTCCAGCTGGTTGACGCGCCATACGAGCGGTCGATTGGCGTGCCAGACTTGAGTGTCATATTTTTTCAAGGCGCGATCATTGAACCATGCCCCCACCCAAAGGAACGGATACCCCAGCACACCAAGAATCAGTGAACTGCGCTTGAGCCGGTCGGCATGGAATTCGATGTCTTCGAATCCCGCTCGTTTGAGTCCATAGACAAAGTAGGCGTAACTCAGCGGCATAATGTGGCCGCAGATGCGTCCGGCGTTCCTATCCTCCGTGGAGGGGGGGCCAAACATGTCGGCATAACCCGTGAGGAGGAGTTGCAATCGTGATTTGAGATGGAGGAGATTGGGAACCGAGAAGATCACGCTGCCGCCCGGTTTGAGTTTCTTGCCGGCTTCCAGGAGAAAATCGTAAGGACGGGGCAGATGTTCCATCACTTCGATCGCGTAGATGAGATCCTGGCTGGCGTCCTCGACCGGGATTTCCGAATGAATGCCGATTTTTCGGCAATGAGCTTCGCGATACTGAAAGATCTCCGGGGCCACTTCACACGGGGTCAGTTGTTGGTCGATGTTGCGGCCGTGACCTGAGAAGAAGGCCCCCAAGCGCTGGCACATGTGGCCCGGGCCGGCGCCGAAATCCACGACTTGAGAATCGGGTTGAATACGGGCGAGGATGAGCCTGTGAATGACGTCATTCGTGACGCGGTGAGAGCCGGAGCGGATCGGGGCGTCCTGCATGGCTTCGACGTTAGATCTGGCCTGGCAAATAGCAAGGCGAGGCGGATTGGCTTTGGTCTTTTCCTTTTTCGTCGGTCCGCGATACAAAAGGCGCGCCCTTGGTGTCTTGTGGATTGAAGCCATGTCCGAATCTGTTCCATCCAGTTGGTTTGCCGCGCTTTATGAAGCGAAGGCGGCGCAATTGGTGTTGTATGGGCGCGCGTTGGGCTTGAGTCACAGCGAGGCGGAGGACGTGTTGCAAGAGGTGTTTGTGGCCTTGGTGGGGTTGAGGGAGGCGCCCCGGAGTCCTGAGCATTATTGTGTGCGGGCCTTCCGCAATCGGGCGATGAACTGGCGCCGTGGATTTTGGCGGCGGCTCGCGCGTGAATGGGAATCATCGTGGTGGTTCGAGCGGTCCGCAGATGAACATCCCGCCGAGCCTTTCGCGATGAGGTGCCTGGCCTCGCTTCCGCGGGAGCAACGGGAAGCGATTGTCCTCAAATTTTGGCACGGCCATACCTTTGAGGAGATCGGGGAGATCACGGGAGTTTCGCCACATACGGCCGCGGGGCGTTACCGGTACGGTTTGAACCGCATTCGAGCCTGCTTGAAAGGAACCCAGCATGAAGGATTTGAACGATTTGGAGACGACGTTGCGATCTTGGATTCCCCGGAATCCCTCCAGCAGGGTGCGTGAATCCATCCTCGGGGCCGCCCCAGGAATGGCCCACCGGGAACGCCAAGGTGGAGTTTGGCCCGCCCGGTTGTCGGGGGTTGTATCGCCCATTTTCGCACCTGTGTTGGCCTGCGTTTTCTTGGTGCTGGCTGTAGCCAATGGCCGGTTTGATCGATGGGCCTGGCAAAGCCGCGGGGACACGAGTTCCCGGCCGGCCGGTGGGTCCAATTTTAGCTGGATGACGGTTCCCACAGGATCCGGCACCCTTGAGCATAACAAACCGCCTCGTTCCACCGTGGCGACAGTGCTTGCGTTCTCAGTGCCCTCACCCTCGAACGAGTATTCGGAAGGGAGCGCGCGCACGAATCAAGCCACCCCCTAATTTTCATGGATAAAACCCATTCCCCCAAGCCGAAGAAAGCCAAAGAAGCCGACGCTCCGAGTTCCCCTTCCAGCTCGCCACCTGCCAAAGCCAAAATCCCGCCTCTCTTTCGTCCCATCGACTGGTGGGCGTTTGGCCTGACCAGTTTCCTGGTCATGCTGGGCTATTGGCTCTCGCTGGCGCCGGACGTGACCCTGGAAGATTCGGGTGAACTGGCGGTGGGGTCCATGTACGCGGGAGTGCCGCATCCGCCGGGGTATCCGGTTTGGACGATCTACACGTGGCTTTTCACGAAGCTGGTTCCTTTTTCGAACATTGCCTGGCGGGTGGCCTTGGCGTCGGCCTTCGCGGGGGCGATGTCGTGCGGACTGATCGCGCTCATGGTATCGCGCGGGAGCAGCATGATGGTGGAAAGCATCGCGGAATTGAAGGACATGGACCGGCGCTGGGAGAACGCGATCTGTTTGGTCTCGGGTTATGTCTCGGGCATGCTGTTTGGCTTCAACGGGTTCATGTGGAGCCAGTCGGTGATTGTGGAAGTTTACACGCTGAGTGTGTGGTCCCTGACGGCGGTGATGGTGTTTTTGATGCGGTGGATGTACGCGCCCGACCAGATGCGATGGCTTTACATCGCCTTCTTCCTCTTCGGGATTTGTTTCACCAACCATCAAACCCTCCTGGTGGCGGCGATGGGCGTGCAGGTGGCGATTGTGTTTCGGATGCCCAAGCTTGGCCGCGATATGCTGCTGGGGAACAGTGCGGTTTATCTTGTCGGGTTGATCATGAAGGCCAACGGGCATCTTTCGAGTTTCGACAACAATGCCCCGTTATTCATGATCTACAACATGGTGGGACTGGCCTCCATGGCCGGTTGCGCCTGGCTGACGATGAAAACCGGCGGGTTCCTGACGGAATGGAGGCCGGTGCTGATCCTTGCGGGCATGTGGGTTCTCGGGGCGGCCTTTTATCTCTACATGCCGCTGGCCGGCATGACCAATCCGCCGATGAACTGGGGCTACCCGCGCACGGTCGAGGGGTTCATCCACGCTTTGACACGCGGGCAGTATGAGCGGGCCAATCCCACCAACATTTTTCAGGATCCATTGCGGTTTATCGGGCAGTTGCGCATGTACACGGTGGGCGCGATCGAGGAATTCAATTTCGTGTATTTGCTCATCGGGCTGGTCCCGTACTTTTTCTACCGGCGCATGCAGGCCCGGGAGAAGAGTTGGATCGCGGGATTGACGGGCATTTTTCTCTGTTTGGCGGTACTGCTGCTGATGCTGCTCAACCCGGCTCCGGACCGGCAAAGCAAGGAGTTGAATCGCGTCTTTTTCACGGCCTCCCACGTGATCGTCGCCATGGGCATCGGTTATGGAATGGCCTTGATTGGCGCGGTGTTGCAAACGCACTACGAGCTGTACCGGCGCTGGGCGTTGTTCGGGTTTTCCGCTGCCGCCGGATTGGCGTTGTACGGATTTGCCAGCCTGGAAAGTTTGCAGCCGCTGGCCCGATACACCTCGATGTTCGGGCTTGGCCTGGCCATTGCCGCGGTGGCCTTGGTGTTGTTCATGCGCGAGCGTTTCTATTTGCCGGCTTTGCTTGCGCTGTTCTTCGTGACCCCGACGTATTCGATCATGACCCACTGGGCCGACAACGAGCAGCGGGGCCATCTGTTCGGATACTGGTTCGGGCACGACATGTTCACGCCGCCCTTCAAGGATACCGCGGGCAATCCGTTGTATCCTGAAATGGCGAAGGACACGGTGTTGTTCGGCGGCACCGATCCGGGCCGCTTCAACCCCACCTACATGATTTTTTGCGAAAGCTTCATGCCACCTGAGAAAAAGCCCCTGGACCCGAAGTTCGACCGCCGCGACGTTTATCTCATCACGCAGAACGCTTTGGCGGACAACACGTATCTGAGCTACATCCGGGCGCACTACAACCGCAGCACGCAAATCGATCCGCCCTTCTTCCAGGAGCTCTTCCGGTCCGAGAAAGAGCGCAACCTGGGGCAGACGAATCTGCTGTCGCGGCTGGTGTCCCCCCTGGACCGCATCTTTACGAGCCTTGGAGCCAAGATCGAGGCGGACCGTCGGGCGCGGGGCGTGTATCCGCCTCGCGAGATCAAGACGCCGACCCCCGAGGACTCCAGCAAGGCGTTCAATGACTACATCCGCGACGCGAGCGAGCGTTTGCAGCGCAATCAATTGAAACCGGGCGAGGATGTGAAGGTGATCGAAAACCGTATCCAGGTGTCGGGCCAGGTCGCGGTGATGTCCATCAACGGGTTGCTCACCAAGATGATTTTCGACGCCAATCCGGGCCATGAGTTTTACGTCGAGGAGAGTTTTCCTCTCGACTGGATGTATCCTCATCTGAGTCCGTTCGGGATCATCATGAAGATCAACCGCCAGCCGCTGGGCGAGATCACGGACGAGATGGTCAAGCGCGATCACGACTTCTGGAGGCAATATTCCACGCGGCTCACCGGGGACTGGATTACGTATGATACTTCCGTGAAGGACATTTGTGACTTTGCGGAACGCGTCTATCGGCGGGGTGATTACACGGGATTCACGGGCGATCCCAAGTTCATTCGCGATGACAACGCCCAAAAGGCTTTCTCCAAGCTTCGCAGTGCCATCGCGGGGGTTTACCGCTGGCGCGTGACCAACGCGAAGACGCCGGCGGAACAGCAACGCATGATGAAGGAGGCCGACTTTGCCTTCCGGCAGGCGCTGGCCTACTGCCCTTACAGCCCGGAAGCGGTTTACCGCTACATCGATTTGCTCGCTTCCATGAACCGGCTCGATGACGCCCTCCTCATCGCCGAAACCTGTTACAAATTCGATCAGGACAACGCCGCGATCCAGAATCTGGTCATGCAGATTCGCGGCATGAAACAATCCGGCGGTGGCACCGCCCAAATCCAGCAGCAACTGGAAATGGCGGAAATGCAATTCCGGGCCAACAGCTCGAATGCGGCTTTGGGTTTAACGCTTGTCTCCACGTACCTCCAGTTGGGCAAAACGAACGAGGCGGTGCAGGCGCTGGACCGGCTGGCGTCGAACTCGACCAACGATGTCCAGAGCATGCTGCAAATCGCGCATCTGTATTCGCAGATGGGCATGGGCCAGCGGCTGGAGAAATCGCTCGCCCGCATCGTCGTGCTCATGCCCGAAAATCCCGAGGCTTGGTACGACCTCTCGGCCGTGCAAACGGCCCTGGGCAAACCGAAAGAGGCCTTGACCGCGCTCGGTCAGGCGTTGAACGCGAGCGACGTCCGGCTGGCCAAGAAGGCGGATTCCCGCGATCTGCGCCGTGAGGCGCCGTCCGACGCGAGATTTGCCGCCCTCCGGCCGTTGCCGGAATTCGACCAGGTCGTCGCTTCCAAGCCCGAGCGTTGACCGGGCATGCGAACAGACTTCCCTCGAATGCCCGTGTGTGGCATCTGTTATTCCAAAACCAGCCGGCATGAACGCGATTCGGCCTCCCGTCCTCACAGACCTGTTGCAGCGTCAACCGCCCGGGCATTCCCTGCTCGCCCCTTTTTACTCGGATCCTGAAGTCTATCGCGCCGACCTGGAGCTGATTTGGAAGCGGCAATGGATTTTCGCGGGTCACGAATGCGAGATCCCCGAGCCCGGAGATTACTTCTCCGTGCCGGTGGGGGAGGATTCCATTCTCGTCCTGCGCGATGAGCAGGGCGGAGTGAGGGCGCTGCATAACTTGTGCCGGCATCGGGGTTCCCTTATTTGCGACCAGCCCTGCGGCCAGCTCCACAAACTGGTTTGTCCCTATCATCGCTGGGTTTACAGCCTGGATGGCTCTTTGCTCCATGCGCCGGGCATGCAGGAGGAATTGCCCCGCGAAGACCTTGGATTGATTTCCGTTCCTGCGCGCGCGGTGGAGGGGCTGATTTACTTCTGTCTGAACCCCGCGCCCCCGGAGTTCGATGAAGCCGCCTTGGTGATGGGATCGGTGGCCCGTCCGCAAGGCCTGAGGCAAGCCAAAGTGGCCAAGGCGGTGGATTACCTGGTCGGGGCCAATTGGAAACTGGTGTGGGAGAACAATCGCGAATGTTATCATTGCAACGCGAATCATCCCCAATACACCAGGGCCAACTTCGATCATTACAACGCGGATGACTCGACCCCCCGCATTCGGGAGCAAATGGCGGACGCGGTCCGCCAGAGCGAGGCGCGATGGGCTCGGGCGGGGTTGGCCGCGAGCCACAAGCAAACCGGCATGACGACTTTTCCCGACGCCGAGCGCAACATCTGGTACTCCGCGAATCGCACGGTGCTCGCCGACGGTTACCTCAGTGAGACGATGGACGGACGAACCGTTGCCCCGCTCATGGGAGTCTACCAATCACCGGACGTCGGCACGGTGCGCATGAGGTCCTTGCCGAATTTCTGGAACCATTCCAGTTGCGACCACGGAGTGAGCACGCGCCTGCTGCCCGCCGGACCGGAACGGACCGCCGTTCGAGTCTCGTGGCTGGTCCATCGCGACGCGGAGGAGGGGAAGGACTATGATCTGACCAAGCTTATGCCCTTTTGGCAGCTGACATCGGAGCAAGACTGGGTCATCTGTGAAAGGCAGCAACGCGGCATCCGATCCAGTGCCTATCGGCCGGGTCCGTATTCGACTTACAAAGAATACAATGTGGACGCCTTCGTTCGCTGGTACTTGAATCATTTGCGGGGGAATTTTGCATGAGCGCATTGTCTGATGCCGAAGTCGTCATTGTGGGAGGGGGCGCCGTGGGTTGCGGCGTGGCCTACAGTCTCGCCCGAGCGGGGCATCGGGACCTCCTGCTCATTGAACGCGCTCCGGACGTGGCGCAAGTCACCTCCTCGCAAGGCGCGGGTTTATGCGGACAACCTCGTGACACCGTGGAGCGGACCCGGCTGGCAATGCATTCGGTGGCGACCTTTCGCGAATTGCAGCGCGATGCCAAAGTCCAGCCGGAATGGCATGAAGTGGGTTCCCTTCGCGTGGCCCTGACCGCGAAACGGGCCGAAGAATTCAAGCACCTTCAGCGCGTGGCTGCCGAGGCGGGATTGGAGGTGGAACTCCTGGACCGCGCCTCCGCTGCAAGCATGTGGCCCGAGATGAACTTTGCCGAGGCCACCTCGATCTTGTGGTGTCCTTCGGACGGTTACATGCGGCCTTACGCCGTGGCGAGTTCCTACGCGTATCAGTGCCGCAAGCTGGGAGTCCGGTTTGCCGTCTCCACTCAAGTGGAAGGCGTTTTGGTTGAAAACGGAAGGGTGACCGGTTTGCTGACGAATCGTGGCAAAGTGGCGGCCCGTTATGTCATCAACGCGGCGGGAGCGCACGCCTACCATATCGCCAAGCTGGCGGGACTCGAGTTGCCGATCGTCCCGGTCCGGCATGAATATTTTGTCACGGTCGCGATGGAGGGGATGGTTCCGGAACGCCCCTGTTTTCGCGTCCCGGACATGACCCTTTATGGCCGGCCTAGCGAGGGCGGTTTGCTTTTGGGTGGTTGGGAAAACCAGGCGCTGAATTTGGATCCGCGTTCCTTTTTGCTGAGCGAGGCGGCGCCCGCGGTGATTCCTGATCTGCCGGTCTTGAACGGATTCGAGGATCAATTCAGCCGGTTGCTGCCCGCCGTAAAGGGGGCGGAAAGGAACAGGGTGGGACGCGGGTGGCCGACCTTTACCCCGGACGGGAGGTTCATCATTGGGGAAAGCCGGCGTTTGCGTGGCTTGGTGATGGCGGGGGGATGCAACGCGCACGGCATTAGCGGGTCGGCCGGAATCGGCCGGCTCGTGGTGGAGACGATGTTCGATCGGAACCCTTCGGAATACGCGCGCAGCTTGAATCCCGATCGATTCTTGGATTCGGCCTGGGATTGGGAGAGCGCCCGCCGCGCCGCGGCCCGGGTTTACGAGACTTATTACGGGGTTTGATGCTCGCGTGAGGCGGCGCGCCGGGGATCAGGGACGCGGTGTAATCTCAGACATTCTGACCCGAAGTGAATCAGGATGAGCCCAGTTGGCGATTGATGATGCAGAGGTTGGCGGTCTCAGTATCCGACGGTCTGAGGCGGCGAGAAAAAACAACCCATCGGTCGCGAAACACAAGCCTGCTCGACCACGGGTCATCCCGGAGGGACGCGAGCCATTAGCCGGGGGTGGCGTGAGGTACGAGCGCCACCCCCGGATCCTGGGCACGATAGCGTCGTCGACCCCGGCAGGGGTCGCAGCGGGGGTAAGGAACCGTGCAACATCTACTTCTGGTTTTCTCGCTTGTTCTTTTGACCTGGAGCATCGTTGCACTTCGATCACAGACCCATGGCCAGGGCATGCTCCCTCAGTGCGCCTCGCTCCAGGTCAAAATCCCGGCGCGAGAAAATCGGAATTCATTGTGGCGCGATTCCTAAGTGCGCCTGGCAGGCCCAATCTCCAGCACTCATGACCTGAGAGGCAATGCGTTCGAGCTGTTTCTTGAGCCACCACGGGAGTATCAGCTCCGAATGATCAACGGCCTGCCTATGGGGGATCGGCTGCGGTGGTCTCAAGCATGTTCCCGTCTCCGCAGATGTTCGCTGCTCGAAGTCAGGGGGCCTGAAGCTCAGGGATGAGCGGTCCGCCCCTTGCCCATGAAGAATCGGCCCTGGAGACCTGAAACCCGCACACCCCGGGTATTGACACCTGCGACGCTGGCATCCCTCCGGGCTGCACATGCTTGGGTGACTCGGTGGTATCGTCGCTGCGCTTCTCAACCACCGGCTAATAGCTGGCAAGCCTCCGGCTTGCGACTGAGCCGCTTCACGTCACTCTGGTCTCACATCCCTTCTTCATCCGTCCCGCTTGGGGTCAGGATGTCTGAATCTATGGCCCCGGCCGGTGTCTTCTGGCTGAATGCCTGCAAAAGACCCTCGCCGAACTTCCGCCGGCCCACAGGGAGCTGACCTTTGATCCGGATTTCCACGGTTGAAGTGGCAGCCGTGGGTGCGACCCCAGCCCGCCGGAAAGGCTCCGGCGGGCTGGGCTGGGATGCGCTGGCGAGGCAGGCAATCGAAAATCAGTGGCGGCGGCGTTCGCGGCTGGCTTCGACGATCACGCCTGCCGATGTGCAGGTCCAGTAAATGTCGCCGTCGTGACCCACGGCAATATCGGTCGGCTCTGGATCGCCGGCATCGACCAGCGTTTTCTTCATGGTTCGAAGATTGAGCTCCCACACTTTGTTCTGTCCGCCACTGGCTCCCCCGACGCCAGGGGTCGGCACCTCGGTCCAGTAGAGCCGGTCGCCCTGACGATTCAACGCAATGCCGACCGGATGGTTCAGTCCATCGAGGAGCACGCCGATCTCACCGTGCTTGTTGCGCTCCAAAATTACGCCGGCCGTCTTGCAGGTCCAATAGATCTGTCCATGCCGGTCCATGGCGAGGTTGACCGGTTCCGGTTCCCCTGTGTTGACGACGGTCACGGTTCCATCGTCGAGGTCGAGGCGTTTGACACCGTTGCCGGCATTGGGCGTGGCGGGGTTCGGAACTTCGGTGAAGTACAATTCTTCGTCGCCGGCCACGATTCCGGTGGGACGATTGAGTCCGGAGGCGATTACGCGCGTGGAAAATTCGCCGGCGACGGAGGTGGTGACGGCGAGCAAGGAGAGCGCGCCAAGGAATGAACTGAGGACTTTCATGGGATGATGAATTGAATAAGGTTTGATGTGATTTGGCATGGTGCGATGGTTGCGATTCGCAGCGACCGCGAGTTGAACGACGCGCCGCACCGGAACTGTGAGTGTCTCGGAGGATGATTATTCCCATACGTGAAGGAGAACCCAAGTGGACGACAGAATGGCGGCGCGCCGGGAATAAACTTGGGGCGGCGGTCTCTTCATAAGATTGCCTCCCGGACATCCGAAGTTTGAAGCGCCGTGAACGGCGCGGTCCGGGGCGGAGCGCGGCGTTTACGCCGCATCAAGGTGTGTGTGCGAGAGCGGGTGGCGTGTTCAAAGGGGATGGTTTGATGCAAGAGTGAACGATTGCACCTTTGGCAGGCAGCGCGGCAGGAGGGATTCGGCGCGTGCGAGATTTTGGCGACGCTGAAGCGCCGTGAACGGCGCGGTCCGGCAACCTGCGGATGCTCCCATCCTCGTGCCGTGTATCCCGATGTTGTTGGTAGGGCGGGCCTGTCCCAGCCCGCCGCCCACTGGATGCAAAACATCATGCTCCGGCGGCGCGCCGGGACGGACGCGCCCTACCTGCATCACCGGCAACATCGGGATGCACCGGTCCTCGTGAAATGCGGAAAATAAACATTGATTTTCCGGAGGATGGAGGGTTAAGCAACGGACGAACCCTTAACAAGGAGGATTCTTGAAACCTAGTTGGTATTCTCGTGGACTGGCCGTGCTTGCCGCCGGCTCAGTGTTATTCACCTGCAACATCATCATCACCCGGGCCGCCGAGCCCAAACCGCCTGCGGAAGCAAAAGCGGAATCAAGTGCCCGGCGCCCGTCCCCCTACCGGGGTAAGATCGCCTCCGTCGATCTCGATGCCAAGACGGTGACCCTGGAGGGCAAGACGCGCCAGCGTGTCCTGGTGGTTTCGCCTCAGACGCGCATTCATCGGGACGGACAAATCATTGCGCTGTCGGAGGCCAAAGCCGGCGAGGACATTGCCGGCCAATACCGCCGGATGGAGGACGGAAAAATGGAGGCGGTTTCGATGCGAATCGGGCCCAAGCCGGCCGCTTCGGAACCTGCGCCTCGAAAGCGAAAAGCGAAGGCGGAAAAGCAGCCCTAGAAAAGCGTTTGTTCTCGTGCGATCAAGCCCGGGCGAGCGTCGCGAGGGTGGAGCAATCCGCCAGCGCGGCGCCGTCCCGGGCTTGACCCACCAGGTCGCACACGAGATCGATGGTGCGAAATTCGGGATCGTTGGGATAGAGAACGGACGGGTGCGTGAGCAGGTCGAAGGCGGCTCCCTGTTCGATCGCCCAGGTCACGCCCGCACGGATGGCGCGGAGGAAATCCTCGAGCGGCCAGCGACAGTTGCGAAAGGCCCCGACGTCACTGATCGGGCTCATGGGAACTTCGATGAGTCCGGTCGGATACACAAAAGGCTGGGAGTTCGATTGGGCCTTGACGATGCCGGCCAGAACTTCGTGGTCGGCGCGGGTTCCCGGCTGGCCGTAGGGATGGGCGGGGTAGCGGCAACTGACCCAGGAGAAACCGCAATCGAGGAGCAACTGTTGGATGTCCGGGCGGCCTTGCAGGCCTTCGGCGAATCCGCCGGGAGTGCGGAATCCGGCGGGAGCGAATCCGAGCCGGTGCCGCATGGCTTGGCTGCATTGCTCGATGTTTTCGCGAATGGCCTGGACGGGATCTTGAGTGCGGAGGAGCCAGGGAGCGCGTTGGAAACGGAATTGAAGATCCTCCGGGCGCCGGGCGAGCACGTTGACGTGGTCATAGGTGTGGTTGCCGATGGGATGACCTTCTCGATGAAGTTCCTGCAACCATTCGACGTTCTCCTGTTCGAGTGCCTGTCCAACGAGAAAGAAATGGATGACGCCGCCATGGAACTTGACCCGCCGCGCGGCGGCCAGGGCGTAGCGCTTGGTTTCCTCGTTGAGATGGCCCTTGGTGTAGTCCCAGTGGGTGTCTTCCCAGCGTGGAAAATTGCGGGCCATCTCGAGGTCCATGGTGATGGCGACCCGGGCTTTTCGCCTGGCGGGCGCAGGCGGGTTGGCCGCGGAAACGATGGCGGTCGCGGCAGCCAGCCCGGCGGCCGCTGTGGTCCGGAGGAATTGGCGGCGGTTGGGTGTCCTGTTCGCGTCGATCGTCATGGGTTCCGAGGTTGGTTCTCCGGTGTGAGCTCGATCCACGAGATTTGAGTGATGAACTGGTTCAGCGAGGCGAAGGCGAGGTGCGCGCTGGTGGCGAACTTGGGAGTGGTGTGGGCGGGGAACGTGGCCAGGGTCGCGTCGCCGACCAGAAACGTGTTGAAGTCTTTCGATAAATTCTCATAACCCGCGCAGGTCCTCGCGAAGCACATATCGGTGGCGTAGCCGGTGAGCAGGACGTGGCGCACGCCTTGAGACTGGAGGAACTTTCTCAGTGATTCGTAACCTTCGGCATCATAGATGACCACGTCGTCCGGGAAGTAAGTGATGTCGCGGGTCACGGGGATGGGGAGATCCCAAAAACCGGTGTTGTTGAAGCGGGGTCCGGCATCGAGTCCGGGAAATTGGCGGAAGTAATCGACCGCCGGCGTTTGGGTCGAAAGCTTCAACGTGGCGGGCAGGGCTTCACCTCGATAATGGAATCCCCGAAGCTTGGCGTCGAGTTCGGCGCGGCCTTGCTGGCGTTGCCCGGCGGTGGGAGTGTGTGAGAAGGACCGGTAAAGCTTGTGACGGATCGGATCACGCGAACCCGGAAGGCTGAGCAGGATGGCGGCCACCTTCCCTCGCATTGTTTTCAAGAAGGGATCGATGACCTCACGGGTGTGGCGGGCCGCGAGGTGGTTCTTTTCCGGCGTGCAGAAGTCCGCCACGCCCGCCGGTTCAGGAGTGTTCCAGCCTTGTCCGTCGTCGATGCCCCAAGGGTGGACCATGATGACGGCGGTTTCGCGGGCTCTCAGGAGGTTCGGGATTTCAATAATGCCGCGGGCGTTGTAGCTCCAGCGCCAGGCACGAACCCGCAGGTCCGCTCCGGCATCGTTGACGACCGGGGGCGCCTCGAAGCGATGGGTTTCGCGGATGGGTTCGACCCATTCCGGATGATCTGCCAGGAGCGGGGCAGGGTGGGACAGGCGCGTCAGGGTGTTGGTGTAATGGACAGGCTCGGAAGCGGCGAGCGCGAGAAGGAAGGCACGGCAGAGACCCGTGGCGAGCAGGCGGGAATTCATGGTGGAGAGAATGCCGGGGGCTGGCTCTGGAGGAAAGCGAACAAATCCCGCAGGTCCTGAGGAGTGAGGCCAGACAACGTTCCTTCAGGCATGATCGAGATCGCGGATTCTTTGACGGATTGAACTTCGGAAGCGGGGAAGACGATTCGTTCTCCCGTGGCGGTGCCAAGGATCCACTGCATGCCACCCTGTTCCAGGAGGACCCCGGAGTACGCGCTTCCCCCGCGCAGTTGAATCTCCTGCGCCAGGTATTCTTTGCGAATGGCGGCGCTGGGGTCGACGAGGCTGGCGAGCAGGAAAACCCGGTCCTGGCGGTTGGCTGTGGTCAGGTCGGGGCCAATGGAGCCACCCTGGGCGAAGAGGGTGTGACAAGTGGCGCACCGCGTCGTGAAGTGTTGTCGTCCGCGGTCCGGGTCGCCGCGTCCAGCGTTCAAGTCATTATTCAGGCGGCGCATTTCCGCCAGCTTTTCCTCGGGTGTTCCCCGGGTGACACGGCCCCAGATCTTCCGAACCCGGCGGTCGAGTGATTCATCATGATGAAGGGCGGTGGCGCGCAGCGATTCAGGACTGAAATGAGCCGCGGGCAGGCGGCCTTCCTCGACTGCGAGCAAAGCCTGAGGAACCCACGATTTTCGGCTGAGGAGCAAGGTGCGCAGGCGGCTTTGCGTTCTGGCCGAAAGCTCGGGATAAGCCTGAATGAGTTGGGGAACGAAAGACGGAGAGGCAATCCGTCCGAGAGCGTCGAGCGTTTCGAGAGCCACATTTTCGGGTGATCGGAACAGGAACGGATGCAAGCGAGGTGCATCGGTCTCGAGTCCGAAGTTTCCGAGAAGTTGAATGAGCTGAAGCGCGCGGGACGGTTCGAGTCCTGGCGTGGCCAGGAGCGATCGTGCACGTTCCAGCGCGGGTGGATGGCCAAGGCGGGCGGCGAGTTTGAGACGGACGGATTGATCGGGTTGTTCCCGCCAAAGTTGGAGCAACAGTCGTTCGAGTTTGGGTGAGATTGGGGAAGGGGCACGGGCGGTGGAGGCCTCGATTGAAACTTCGTCGGCCGAGTTGAAAAGTCCGCCGGTGCCGAAGCCGGGTGGTTGGGCCGGTCGGTCGTCGAAGCCCTGGTCGAGAGCGGCGAGCAGTCGCGCGTGGGTGGCCGGATCAGGCGCGTTTTCCAGGAGTTGTGTCGCGCCATCCTGACAAGCTTGAGTGCCTTCCGCCATCCATCGGCGCATCAGACGTTCGAGGATGAACTCGCTTGCCAGGCGCGAAGGCCTGGAGAGTCTCCCGGCAAACAATTCGGATACCGCTTTCACCGATGTGACGGCGTGCTTTTCGACTCCCCACCAAAGAAGATGCGGCAGGAAGGGGTCGTGCACGTCCAGGTCTCTCTGAATGAGGGTGTGCAGGATGGGGAGGGCAATTTCAGGACGAAGCCTCGCGGCCGTCGAGGCGAGTTGGCCGCGAGCGCGGACGGACGGTTCGTGTTGTGCCCGTTCCAGCAGGCGTTCTTCAAGCGAAGGGGAAACGGATTTTCGATCGCCGAGCAGCCGGATGGCCCATTTCCTCACCGACGGAGCCGGATGCGAAAGGGCGGCGCGGGCGTCTTCATCACGCCAGCCTCCGGCGCCGTGCAGCGCCCAAAGAGCGAGCAACGAGGTTCGGTGATGGACCGTTGAGGAGAATAATGCGTGCAGACTCGAGTAAGAAGCGGGATCCCGTCGTTCGCTCAGGATTCGAAGGGCGCGTCGCCGCCACCACGGATTGGGGTTCTCGAGAGCGCCCGCCAATTGTTCGGTGTTGAGGCGGCGCCAATCGGGGATGGCATCGGATCGGGTAGTGGTCCGCGCGAGCCGGTAGATGCGGCCATTGCTTCGGTCCCAATCCGCATCCGGGTCGGGATGCGCGGTGCGCCGGTCATGCCAATCCGCGACAAAGATCGCGCCGTCGGGCGCCAGGGCGAGGTCGCAGGGAGCGAACCAGGTGTCCGGAGACTCGAGGAGGTAGCCGCCATGGGAGGACGTGAAGGTGGATCCCCAGGGGTACATTCGATGCCACTGAATCCCGTGCCCGAGCAAATCCGCGTTGAGATAAGCTTGATGAAAATGCGGCGGCAGATTGGTCCCGTTGTAGATCAGTCCGCCGGCGGTGACGTGACCTCCGGTAAAATTCGTGTGCGGGATGTGGTCGAAGTAACCGAAGGTGTAAGGATTGTGAAGGGCGCCGTGCTTGCCGACGCTCTTCCAGTAGTAGCCGCCCTGGACGCCGTGCAGATTGCGGTAGGGGCCGACGTTTGTGCTGTAAATCAATTCACCCTCATCGTCAAAATCGATTCCCCACGAATTGCCACCTCCCTCGCAGAAGAGCTCGAATTGCCGGGTTCCCGGATGGTAGCGCCACACGCCTTGCTGGAATTCAATGTCGCGGATGCGGGACGTCACGGTGCTGCCCTGGCATCCGTAGAGCCATCCATCAGGTCCCCAGGTGAGTGAATTCGCGACGGAGTGGGCGTCCTCCATTCCGAAACCTGTCAGGCACACTTCGGGATCCCCGTCGGGAACATCATTGCCGTCGCGGTCGGGATAGAAGAGCAGATAAGGAACATTGAGTACGAAGACGCCGCCGTGTCCGAAGGCGAGCCCCGTGGCGAGGTTCAACCCGGAAACGAAGTCCCGCGCTTGGTCGGCCCGTCCGTCGTGGTCAGTATCCTCCAGAATGGTGATCCGATCCGCTCCGCGCGGACCCTTGGGAGGCGGTGGCGGCACACGATCGTAGGTGGTGCGGGACCACCGGTCCACGCGGGTTCGGGTGAGTCCGGCGGGATTGGGATACTGGAGATATTGGATGACCCAGAGGCGTCCGCGATCGTCGAATTCGATGCAGACCGGTTGGACCACCATGGGTTCCGACGCGAACGATTCCACTTGCAGTCCCTCGGCCATTTTCATGCGGGCGGCGGCTTCGGCGGGCGGAGAACCTTGGGATTGGAGTGAGGGGGAAGATGGGAGGAGGAGCAAAGCGGTGATTCCGATCAGCCGGATCCAGCGGAACACGGCCAGGAGCCGGGAGTTTTTTCTGGGTCGAGGGGGATGGTTCGTGGAGCGCGGCGTTTCGGGAAAGCCGAGGCGGGTTGAAGATGGAACGGTGAGATGGATGCGGATGAGGTTGGAGGAACAAGGTGAGCAGGGCAACGGAGGAAATCGAGGGGGCGTCGTTCGTCAAGTTCGAGAGGGGGGTACGGCGACCGTCGCGGCCTATCCAAACCGGACGAGCGGCCAAGCCGCATCAGGTGTGTCCTCCCGATCTCATCTGCGCCAACGCTGGCTCGGACGACCCGGGCTGGGTGCGACATTGGACGTCGAATTGATGAAGCCCGGAAGTTGAGCCCAACGTTTCCCGTTGCTTGCAATTCCATGGACTACCCAAGAAGCAGTGACGCCGCCGCAACTTTGTTAAGACCTCTCTCCGTTTCCTCAGGCTCATGCTTTGATCCGGTCCACTCACGGTAGCGGTCGCTTCTGGTGCATCGTATTCTTCTCCGACTCTCCCCTTCCTTCCCGGGCAACAAAACATTGGGCGCAATCCGAGCTGCAACTCCCGTGCTTTTTGGATCTTTACAAGAACCTTTTCTATGCAAACATGCTGGCTATGGATATAACTCAACTAACATCACAGGACCTGAGGCGCTTGTCGGCACTGCTTGAAGCAAAGGAGAAATTTCAGGCTAAACTGAATGAAATCAACGCCCAATTGGTGGCCTTTGGGGAAGGCACATCGAGCGGGCCAGCGAAAGGTCCTGCACGGGCCAAACGCCGAGCTGCAGGGGCGAAGGCTCCGAAGCGGCGCCGCGGCGGCGCGCCCCGCGGGGCTTTGCAAGAAGGCATTGTCGGCGCTTTGCAAGCAGCCGGTGGCAAAGGGGTTCACATCAAGGAACTCTCTGCCAAGCTGGGCGTAAAGGTGCCTAATCTGCGAGTATGGTTCCTAACGACCGGGAAGAAAAACAAATCAATCAAGAAAGTAGCCAAAGCCACCTTCGCCTGGAAAGGTTAAGAGCTCGGAAATAGCTACTTTAGAATATCTTAACGAGCGGCGGGCGCCGGATTGACAACGGCCCCGCCGCTTTCATTTGCCCTCGGGCCCGCATACAGAGTCATGGCGCCCCCGCGGGCAAATCCAGCCAGAATCAAGCCCGCCTCCCGCGCCAGACTCACGGCCAGAGTGGTGGGAGCGGAGACGGCCACCACCGCGGAGATTCCGGCGGCCAGCGCTTTCTGCGCAATTTCGAAAGAGACCCTTCCGCTGACCGCCAAGGCGCAGTCCGTCAAGGGAATGCGTCCGTCCAAAAACGCGTGTCCCACCACTTTGTCCACGGCGTTGTGGCGCCCCACGTCTTCCCTCACCACCAGCAACCGCCCCTGCCGGTCGAACAGCGCGGCGGCATGCACGCCTCCGGTCTTTTTGAAGAGGGTTTGCTTCGCCGCCATTCGCCCGGGAAGTTCGGCCAGCAAGTCCAAATCGACCCCGCGTTCCACCACCAAAGCCGCGTAGCGCCGGCGCACATTCTCGATCATTTTCGACCCGCAAAACCCGCAGCTGCTGCTCGTGAGGAAGCCTCGTCCCATGGTCTTCCAATCCAGGCGAACCTTGGCCGAAAGAAAGGCATTCACGACCACGCCTTCCACCCCCTCGGCGCGGCAGGGGGCGAGCGAAATCCAATCGCTCCGTTTGCGTAGCAACCCCTCCGCGAGCAGAAATCCCGCCACCAGTTCGGTATCGTGCCCCGGGGTCCGCATGGTGACCCCGAAAACTTTGCCTCGTATGCGGATCTCGAGCGGTTCCTCCACGGCGAGCTCCGAAGCCCAGCCGCGCTTGGAACGTTTCGACGCCCTCCAGGCCACCCAGCGCCGGGCTGCGGCTGGCGGGGCTGACTTCATTTTCAATCGTCGTGGAAAAGGCAGACTCTCCGCCGTCCGGCACGGAGGAGAGTCGCCTGTCGGATGGGGAAGAGATCCGAGATTACTTCCGCCCTTTTTTGGGGCCGCGCCCTTTGAACGTCAATTCGGCCACGCCCGACTTGTCGAGTTCTCCCAGGCCCAGCTTGACCATCTTGCTGAACTGTTTGAACGTGGCTGTGGCGAGGGGCAGATCCAGTTTCTTGGCCTTGCCCAGGGACAGGGCGATGCCGGAGTCCTTTGCGGCGTGGGCTGCCGAAAAGAAGCAGGAATGTTCGCGGTTCTGCATGTCTTCGCCGTCGGTTTGGAGGACGCGCGAATTCGCGCCTGTTTCCCCGAAGACTTCACGCAGCAAAGCCAGGTCAAGCCCCAGCGCGGCTCCCAGACCCAGTCCTTCGGCAAGGCCCGCGGTGTTGATGTTCATCACCATGTTGACCAAGGCTTTCACCTCGGCAGCCTTGCCGGTCGCGCCGACATACCTCATCGATTTGCTCAGTTTCTCCAGAATCGGCTTCACCCGCGAAAACGTGGCTTCCTTGCCGCCGCACATCAGATAGAGGGTTCCCTCACGTGCTTGGGTGATGCTGGAGGCCATGCACCCTTCCAGGGAAGCGGCGCCCGCCTTGGCGGCCAGTTTCTCGACTTGAAGATGCACCTTGGGGCTGATGGTCGCGCAATTGATGAAAACCCGGCCTCGGGCACCTTTGAGCAGATGGTCCTTCTTGCCGGAGAAAATGCCCAACATGGCCTTGTCATCCGTCACCACGGTGATAATGACGTCCGAGAGTTCCGTGATCCGGGCGAGTGTCGCGCAAGCCTCCGCCCCGATCTCTTTCCCCAAATCCTCCGCCGCTTGTTTCCGGACATCAAAGACCGCGGTGACCGCGTATCCGCAATCCTTCAGGCGCCGCGCCATGTTGGCGCCCATGCGGCCCACCCCGACAAATCCAATGCGTTCTGACATAGAAGTTCCTCCGATCGAATCGATGTTAAGCCATGCTGTTTGAGTTCAACCACCGGCCCGGCTTCGTCGGACGTTCCCCACCTGCGAGCGCCGAACTTCACGCCGCAAAGGCAGGAGAGGCGCCTGAGAGGCCGCCGGTGAACACGTTCACTCTATGGCCCGTCCCTCACTTCAATCACGACTTTTCTCGTGGACGGAAGTGAAAACTGACTCTTGTTGAAATGTCCAACTGGCATTAGACTTCTAACTGCGAACCGGGCTGCGGATTGAGCGCGCTGTGCATCGTTCATTCTGAGCGGCTTGGGCCGAACTCGAGATCCATTGAATTCCGATTGAGAATGATTGAAATTTTGAAGCCTGGCGGCAGGACACCTCATCGACGCACCGTCGTGCCGGGGTTTCTTGCGGCATGTCTGGCCGCGGCGGCCTCGGGCTGCGGCCGCAACGACATTCAGGTCTATTCCATCCCCAAGGAAAAAGAGCCGGAGCGACGGTCCGCCTCCCGGGAATCGACGGGTCCGGCCGAAATTCCATCGTGGAAGAAACCGGCCCATTGGGAGGAACGCGGCCCCATGCGCATGAGCTTGGCTTCCTTCAATATTCTCGCGGCGTCGGGCGGTGGGGCTGAAGTGGCGATCATGCCATTTCCACATGGCAACGCCTCGGAGCTCGATTTTCTCAACATTTGGCGCAGCCAGCTGGGATTGAAGCTGCTGGATGCTTCCTCGGTCACTGGGATTGCCCAAGGCGCGAGGATGGCCGGAGAGCCCGCTCAGATTTACGATGTCACCGCTCGATTGGCGGAGACGGACGCGGAACCTGCCGAGCGTGTCTTTGTCGCGGTGCAAGCGCGCCGGAGAACGCTCTGGTTGATCAAGCTCCAAGGCTCGCCCGCCGTCGTGGGATCCGAGCTTGGCACGTTCCAAACCTTTCTTTCAGGCATCGAATTCAAACCCGCCGATCCGGGGTCCAGCTCCCGAACGACGGCGCAGGATGAGCCTCTCAAATTGCCTGATTGGAAACTTCCGGCCTCCTGGCAGCCGCAGGCGCCGCCGAACATGCTCCTGGCCAAATTTACCGCCACCGGAGCGAACGCCGCCTCGACCGAGATCACCGTCAGCGCTTTCCCGGGTGCCGCGGGGGGGCTCCTGATGAATGTGAACCGGTGGCGCGGCCAGATCTCCCTGAACCCTTTGTCCAACGAGGAGCTGGCCAAGCTCGCCCAAACCCTGGAATTGTCGGGCCTTGTGGCGACGGTGGTGGATATGTCTGGCACCGATTCCAAGTCTCAAAAACCGGCGCGTGTCATCGGAGCCGTGATTCCTCAAGGCGGCCGGACCTGGTTTTTCAAGATGATGGGGGATGTTCAAGCTTCCGAGGAACAAAAACCCGAGTTTTTCAAATTCATTCAATCCCTGCGTTTTCCCGATGCTTGAACGTCCCTTCCAGTTTTTTTCCTCGCTTCGATTGACCGTGGTGTTGCTGGCGATCGCCACGGTGCTGGTCTTTGTCGGAACCCTGGCCCAGGTCGAAGAAGGACTCTACCTCGCTCAGAACCGTTACTTCAAAAGTTTCCTCATCTTTTGGACACCGGGAAACAGCTCGATCCAGATTCCCATCCTTCCGGGCGGTTACACGGTGGGAACGTTGCTCCTCATCAACCTGGTGGCGGCCCATGTGAAGCGATTCGAGTTCACACGCAAGAAGGCCGGCATTTTTCTCACGCACATCGGCATCGTGCTCCTGCTGGTTGGGCAGCTCGCCACGGACATGCTCTCCACGGAAAGCGCGCTCCGATTCAACGAGGGCGAAACCAAGAATTATTCCGAGGATTTCCACGCCAATGAACTGGTGATCATCGACACTTCGGATGCGGACAAGGACCACGTGATGTCCATCCCGGATGGACGTCTCCGACCCGGCGCCGAGATTCGCCACGAACGGTTGCCCTTCACCCTTCAGGTGCTGGAATTCTGGCCGAACTCCGACCTCTTTTCACAGAGCACGAACGGCACGTTGGAGGTTCGGGCTTCCCAGGGTGTGGGAGTGGGATTGCACCTGCTCCCCCGGCCCATCACCACCAAGATGGATGAGCGCAACTTGCCGAGTGCGCTCGTGAGGATCACCGCCGGGGGACAGGATCTTGGGACGTGGCTGGTTTCGAGCATGCTGAGCAGAAAGCAAGTCCTGACGCACGGGAGCAAGACCTACTCGCTGGCTCTGCGCTTCAAGCGCCATTACACGCCTTATTCGATGACCCTCCTGGACGCGGACAACGAGTATTACGTTGGCACCAAGAAGCCGAAGCATTTCTCCAGCCGGGTCCGGATCGAACACACCGAATCGAAGGAGAATCGCGAGTCCTTGATCTACATGAACAATCCCCTGCGCTATCAAGGATTGACCTATTACCAATTTCAGATGGGAACGGGCGAGGGAGGCCTGGGGCAGAGTTCGACGCTGCAAGTCGTCCGCAACCCGAGTTGGCTCACGCCTTATTTGGGATGTGTCATCGTCGCCGCGGGATTGACGCTGCAATTCATGATTCATCTTGTCGGATTCGCCACGCGCCGGAAGGAAGCCGCATGAAAAAGAAACTGCCTTGGATTCTGCTTTTCCTCTTCGTCCTGGAGGCGGCCCTCGCCCTCCGTCCCCGGAAGGAAAGGGAATATCACACCATCGCTTTTGGACGCCTGCCCGTGCTGCTGGATGGGCGCATTCAGCCGTTGGACTCGGTGGCGCGGAACGCGTTGCTGCAAATCCGCGGCAATCAGGCTGTGCCCCTCGAGGGCAACGGAGGCGGAGGCAAGGTTTGGGGGGAATGGAGCGCGATCAAAGATCAACGGCCCCTGGAAGAGCGCAAGTGGTGGCAGTTCCACAAGCATCCCAAGAAGCTCAAGCCCTCGGATTGGATTGCGGAATTGATGTTCAAGCCGGAGCAGGCGGATGAACGCTACGTCTTCCTGATTCATCACCCGGAATTGCTGGGGGAATTGAAGCTGGACGGCAAAGGGGTTGAGCACAGCGGCCTGCGCTACTTCACCTTTAGCGAGATTCGCCCTGTGCTGCCCACCATCGGAGGCCATGCCAAGCAACTGCATGAGTCCGGAAAAAACGCCTCCTTGCAGACGCCGCTTGAAAGGCAGGTCCTCAAGCTCTTCAACGCGGTCACGATTTATCAACGCCTGCGCCGTAACATCCGGCCCGACACCTCCTCGAACTGGAGCGCTGAAATCGCCGAATTCCAGAAGAAGATCGCCCCCGGGCTTGCGGCCTGGAGAGCCCGCGAAGCCGGCCGGGCCTACGAGACCAACGTGTTCGAGGACTTTACGCGGGCCCTCGAACCGATCGACGAAATGGCGAATTTATCGTATGCCTTGGTGATTCCCCCGGCGAAGCCTGAAACGGACCGCAAAGGCTGGGTGAATCTGGGCGCTTCCTTGCTCGATTCCATCCGTGCAGGAGAACTCCATCCCGCCGTCCCGTATTTTGCCGCCATGGCGGATGGTTACCGCCAGGGGAAGGCGGAAGACTTCAACAAAGCGGTGGCTGACTACCGCCTTTGGTTGGGGTCGCGCCTGGGGATGGAAGTGGACAAGGCGTCCAAGGAATATTTCTTCAACACGCTGCAGCCCTTTTACCGGGCGATGCTGATTTACCTGACGGCATTCCTGCTCGGGTGCGCGCATTGGTTTAATCTGTCCGAATGGCTGCGCAAGTCGGCGGTGTATTTGATCGGGTTTGCGTGGATCATCCATACCGTCGGATTGATTTTCCGCATGGTGCTGGAGGGGCGTCCCCCGGTGACGAACCTGTATTCTTCAGCCATTTTCATCGGCTGGGGCACGGTGATTCTGGGTTTGCTGCTGGAACGAATCTATCTTGGCGGGATCGGCGCCGTGGTGGCGGCCATTACGGGGTTTGTGACCCAAATTATTGCGCACAATCTCGCGTTGGGGGGCGACACCATGGTGATGTTGGAAGCGGTTCTCGACACCAATTTCTGGCTCGCGACGCACGTGGTGATTATCACGCTGGGGTATTCCGCCACGTTCGTCGCCGGATTTCTGGCGATGATTTACATCCTGCGCGGGGTGTTTACCCGGGGGTTGACCGGAGAAACCGGCAAGGCCTTGAGCCGCATGGTTTATGGCATCACGTGTTTTGCCACCCTCTTCAGTTTCACCGGAACGGTGCTGGGCGGCATTTGGGCGGATCAATCCTGGGGGCGTTTTTGGGGCTGGGACCCCAAGGAGAACGGAGCCCTGATGATTGTGTTGTGGTGCGCCATCATCCTCCATGCCCGATGGGGAGGCTTGGTGCGCGATCGCGGCATCATGAATCTCGCCGTGTTCGGCAACATCGTCACCAGCTTCTCCTGGTTCGGAGTCAACATGCTGGGCGTCGGGCTGCATTCCTACGGTTTCATGGACGCCGCCTTCAAGTGGCTCTCCGTTTTCATCGCCAGCCAGCTCGTGATCATCGGATTCGGGCTGATTCCCATGAGGCACTGGATGAGCTTCCAGGACCGCGTGCCCCCGGGTTCGAACCCGGGCGGGGCTGAGCCAGCACCGCGTCCCGTGGGCGCGGCGGCTTGAACCTTACATGCTGAACTCCGGACCGAGATAGATCTCCCGAGCTCTCGCATCGTTCACCAGGAAATCCGCGGTTCCCTCGCACAATACTTGCCCGCGATGGATGACGTAGGCCCGGTCCACCAGCTTGAGGGTTTCCCGCACGTTGTGGTCGGTGATCAGAATGCCCAGCCCGCGTTCCTTCAAACGGCGCAGGATCTTTTGAACCTCGAAGACCGCGATCGGATCGATGCCGCTGAAAGGTTCGTCCAAGAGCAGCAGCTTCGGACTGGTCACCAGGGCGCGAGTGATTTCGAGACGCCGCTTTTCACCACCGCTGAGCATGTAAGCTTTGCTGCGGGCCACACGCGTGAGGTCGAGTTCGTCCAGGAGATGCTTCAACCGCACCCGGCGCTCGCGTCCGTCGATCGCGCACGTCTCCAGGATCGCCAGCAGATTCTCCTCCACCGTCAGCTTGCGAAACACGGAAGGTTCTTGAGTGAGATAACCGATGCCCAGGCGCGCCCGCCGATGCATCGGTAATCCGGTAATGGGTTTCTCCTCGAAACAAACCTTGCCTTCCTCTGGACGGACCAATCCCACCACGATGTTGAAGGTGGTGGTCTTGCCGGCGCCGTTGGGGCCAAGCAGCCCCACGATCTCGCCCGCAGCCACCTGGATGGAAACCCCATCCACCACACGGCGGCCTTTGTACGATTTGACGAGCTGTTCGGTGCTGAGAAGAGGCATGGCGATGTCCAATCAAGGAGAGGGTGCGCCCCTGGTTTTCTTCAATGAATCGCCACGGCCGGAAACCACATAGTCCTTCAGCCGGAACTTGCGAGTATCCATGTTCCAGTGCACCGGCTCACCGCTTTCGACCCACAAGCCGGATTCGGTGGTGAAACGCGGATTGCCTTCAAGCAAGGCCAGTTGATTCGTCGGAGTCAGTGTCAGGCGTTCCCCTTCTCCACGCAGGAACCGCTGGCTGCGCGACGATAAGAACTTCACCCCGCCCTCCGCCACAAGCCGGTCCAGTCGATTCGTCACCGCGGACATTTCCGCCACCACACTCAGAGCTTCCATGCGATCTTGATTCTGGCGAATCACCACATTTCCATCGGCCGCAATCCGACGGGCTCTCTTGCCTTCCTCGTCGAGCACGACATTCAGATTCTGGGCGTCGAGAGTGCCGGCCGGAGTCTTCACCTTGACGGGGCCGGAGAAGGTGACGCGGCCTTCCCGCATCATCATGCCGCTGGACTGAATCTCGGCCTCGGCGGCCTCGAGGGGAATGGAGGGAGGAACAGGCTTGGCTTGGAACCCTGACAAGTCCGGAATGAGTCCGCTGGCCAAGACCATCTGCCCGGGCAGAACGAGGGTCGAACCTCCTGCCACCACGACGTCCGGAGAAGGGGATGTGACCTTGAGGCGCACCTGCCCGCCCTTGCCGCGGTACTCGCGCATTTGCCATTCGGCGCCACCGGCGAGCGTGAGCCAGCCGCCGGATTCCTCGAACTCCGCCTTGGCGCCTCGCAATTGACCTCGGGATTGGAGATCGATCAAATCGATTTCAACGGAGTCTTCGGCCACGATGCGCTCCAGCCGGTTCGTCCCGGTTCCTTGAAACACTTGCAGACGCCCCGCGCGCAACGTCCATTGATTCTCGCTGCGGGCATTGACGCGCCCTTGGAAATCGGCGCGAGCATCGCGAAACGTGTAACGCTCAGAATCGATCTCCACCCAGTTGGTTTTCCCGGGGTTTGATCCCACGGGAAGCGGCATGCGCAATCGGGCCTGGCCCTGGGCTTCAAAAATGATCGGGGTGGCGGCCGCGGTGGGAGCCTGTCTTTTCCGAGACGAGGTGATCAGCAGTTGATCGGCCCCGCCTTCCAACCCTCGCGCCTTGAATTGGGCTCCGCCGCGAAGATCCAGGCGGTCGTTCCCTTCGCTGGACTTGTCCGCGATAAACAAAGCCTGGCGGCCGGAAGCCTCGTAATGTTCCGCGCCTTCGGTCAGCGCGAGCCGAACATCGTCTTCAGCCTCGATGCGCTCGAAACCGCCACCTTCAACGCCCAGCGTCGCCGTGAGGCGTTCGCAGGAAAGACGTATTCTCCCCGATTGCTCCGCATTCACGCTGCCCATAAAGATGGCGATGCTGAGACGGGAATCGTATTCGAGCCGGTCGGCTTGAACCTTGATGGGCATCTCCGCATCGTCCCGCCCCGCCGGAGGGCGCAAAACCGCCTCAACCCGATTCGAAAGCACCAACTGACCGGACTTCTGCCGCCATTCGAATCCCACTCCTTCCAGCTCCAGTTTGCCGTCCGCCTGGGTGACCTTCAAATGGCCCGGCGAGGAAGCGGAATGGTCGGCCTGCCGGAAGAAGCATTCCTCGGCTACGGCGGTCATTTCGGGTTGGCGCTGGGCGCGAAAGGTTTTCAACTGAAACTTCGTGATGAGGAATCTTCCGTCTTTGAGCGGTCGAAACCCTTCCCCTTCGAACTGGGTGCGGAGTTCCCCCTTCTCGTCAAAAACAGGCGCCTTGAAGCCTCCACTGACCCTGCCGGAGCCAGCCGGAGCGGGACTGGCCGCCTGGAGTCCGATGCCAGCCAAGGCAAGCACCATGGTCATGGTCCATTTCATCGAGCCGCCTCCTGAATTCTCAGCCATCGTTCCAGCAGCTTGGGAACCTCGCGCAGGGAAATCATGTTGGCGCCATCGCTGGGAGCCCGATCGGGATTCGGATGCGTCTCGAGGAACACTCCGTTTGCGCCGGCCGCCACCGCGCCGGCCGCCAGGGTCGGCACAAACTCCCGCTGGCCTCCCGAGCAACCGTCACCGGCCCCCGGCAACTGCACAGAATGTGTGGCGTCGAACACAACTGGATAACCCAAAGCTTTCAGTTGCGGGATGGAACGAAGATCCACGACGAGGTTGTGATAGCCGAACGTGGTGCCCCTTTCGGTCAGCAACAAGGCCCCGGCTCCCGCCTGCTTCAATTTGTCCACAACTCCTCGCATCTCCCGCGGAGCCATGAATTGGCCCTTTTTCACATTGACCACCCTCCCGGTGGCGGCGCAGGCCAGCAAAAGGTCGGTCTGGCGGCAAAGAAAGGCGGGCACTTGCAAAACATCCACGACTTCCCCGGCCAGAGCGGCTTGCGTTTCGTCGTGGACATCGGTGAGCAGCGGCACTCCGAGGATGGATCGGACACGGTCCAAGATCTCCAAACCTCGCTCGAGCCCTGGACCACGGTAGGATTTCGAGGAGGATCGGTTGGCCTTGTCGTAGCTCGCCTTGAACACGAAGACGACGCCGAGGCGCTCGCAGAGGTCGCGCAAACGTTCGGCGACGCGCAGACAAAGCGCTTCGTTCTCGATCACGCAGGGGCCCGCGATGAGAAAGAGACGTCCTTCCTTTCGCAGTGACCGCCACAATTGGGATCCATCGGCGCGCACGGACTCCTTGTAACAACCGCCGCGGGGTTTTGTCGATGGCGGGGACGACGTTTCGCGCCCGGACCCGTTCGTGGCCCGCAGGGTCCCTTGCATCCACAGGTGGTCGGTGATGCGCACGGCCGCGCCGGGGCGCGGCGTTCACGTTGCTTCAGGGCGTGTCTTCACATGGGCAGGGCAGGTTCAACGGCCGAGGCTGGTGCCAGAGCGAAGGCATCCACCCGGGGCGGGCCATGGAACGGGAGGAGATCGCCGCGGCCGATGGGCGCGAGCGGAGGCGCCGTGAACGGCGCGCCCCGACAACTTGCGGGTGCACCGGGCAGAGTTCCGTGCCTCCCGAAGCTGTTCTTGGCTCTCCTCGCCCGCGGATGAATGACTTTGGAAACCGTCTCAGTTGTCTGCCATGTGGCGCAGGCTGCCCAGCCTGCCGTATCGCCGACGGCCCCACGGCCCGGCGGGTGAAGAACGAGGCCCTTCCATGTTCTCCACGCGCTTGGTTTCCTTCGTCGCCCCGCAGGCTGGGCAGCCTGCGATACAGCCGACAGGGCTGTCTGCGTTACCACGACAACCCGGTCACCGCCAACCTTTAGATGCACCGCGCAAGGCGTGCCTCCTGGGAAGCTGCTTGCCCTTCCGTTCGGCGCTTACCTAGACTCGTTCTCCATGCTCGATATCAAACGAGTTCGCGAACAGACCGGCCAGATCCAGGAAAGGCTGGCCAGCCGCGGCGCCGGAGACGAACGCCACATCCCAACCTTGCTCGACCTCGACGAGCAGAGGCGCAAGGCGCTTGTTTCCGTCGAATCCCTCAAGTCTCAGCGCAATCGCGTTTCGAAGGAAATCGGCGCCCTCATGAGCCAGAAACGGGTGGAAGAAGCCGGGAACATGAAGGCTGAAACACGGCGGATCGGTGACGAAATCACCGCTTTGGACAAGCAAGTCGCCGACATCGAGAAGCACCGGGAAGAGTTGCTGCTGCGCCTTCCCAATGCGCCCCATGAAAGCGTCCCGCTCGGCAAATCGAGCGAGGACAATCCCGTCCTCCGGGTCTGGGGGGAAAAGCCGGTCCTCGATTTCACGCCCCTATCGCATGTGGACCTGTGCCAGTCACTCGGCTTGGTGGATTTCCATCGGGGCGCGAAACTCTCCGGGAGCGGATTCCTGCTCTACACCGGCTGGGGTGCGAAACTGGAGCGTGCTCTGATCGCTTACTTGCTCGATCTCCACACCACGCAGCACGGATACACGGAGGTCTCGCCTCCCTATATCATCGGCGAACACTGCATGACGGGGGTTGGCCAATTTCCCAAATTCAGAGATCAAGCCTACGCTCTTCAAGAAGGGTTGGACGGCGGCACCCTGGGAAAACTCTATTTGCTTCCCACCGCCGAGGCACCCGTGGCGAATATTCATCGCGAGGAACTTCTGCGCGAATCGCAATTGCCGATCCGTTATTGCGCCTACAGCCCTTGCTTTCGCGCCGAGGCGGGAGCCGCGGGCGTCGGCACGCGTGGCATGATTCGGGTGCATCAATTCGACAAGGTCGAACTCATCAAAATCGTGCATCCCGACCAAGGCTACGCCGAATTGGACGCGATGGTGGCGAACGCGGAGAAAGTCCTGCAATCGTTGGGGCTGCATTATCGGGTGATTCTGCTTTGCACCGGGGACATGGGGTTTGCCAGCGCGAAAACCTTCGATATCGAAGTGTGGGCTCCCGGGCAAAACCAATATCTGGAAGTCTCGAGCTGCTCCAATTGCGAGGATTACCAAGCCCGCAGAATGGGCATGCGATTCAAAACCGAGCAGGGCGAGAATCGTTTTCCTCATATTCTAAACGGGAGCGGCACGGCTTTGGCCCGCTTGTTTGTGGCCCTGATCGAGAGCGGACAGCAAGCAGACGGCACGGTGGTCATCCCGGAACCTCTGCGGCCTTACCTCGGCACCGACCGCTTGCGGCCTGCCGGCTGAGCCTCCCTCATGCATATCCTGATCGCGACTGGAGAAGCCTATCCCTACTCGAAAACGGGGGGGTTGGCCGATATGGCGGGCGCGCTCGCGAAGTATCTGGCCAAGGGCGGGTATCAGGTGACCCTGGTCACGCCCCACTACGCGTGTGTTCGGGATCATTTTCCCGGCCTTCAACCGTTCGACTGGCAACTGGGATTTCCGATGGACCAGGGATGGGAGGAAGGGGAAATCCTGATCGATGAACCCGAGCGCAATCTGCGGGTTCTCTTCATCTCGCACAAACGTTATTTCCACCGACCCGGACTTTATGGGCAGGGCGGGCGGGACTATCCTGACAACGCGGAACGATTCGCCTTCTTCGACAAGGCGGTGGTGAATTTGGCGCGTTACCTTCCGGACAAGCCCGATGTGGTGCACGTGCATGACTGGCAGACCGGGCTGGTTCCGTTGTTGATGTTGCACCAGGAATGGCAGGAGGGATGGCTGAACGCGCCGCGCACCCTGCTCACCATCCACAATCTGGCTTATCAGGGATTGTTCGAAAGCTCCGAGTTTCGCTGGACCAATCTTCCCTGGGATTATTTTCAAGCCGAAGGGGTGGAATTCTACGACAAGTTGAATTTTCTCAAGGCGGCCATTCAGTTTTCGGATCGTTTGACCACGGTCAGTCCGCGCTATGCGGAAGAGATCCTGGAGGAGCCGATGGGTTGCGGACTGCGCGGCTTGCTTTCCCGCCGGCAGGCCGACCTCTCGGGAATCCTCAACGGAGTTGATTACTCCGAATGGCGGACGAAGCGAAATCCGCACCTGCGATCCTCCTACGATTGGAAGCAATTGGCGGGCAAGGCCCGTGAGAAGCGTCGCTTGCAACAGGAACTCGGATTGGAGCTTTCCCCCAGCACCCCCTTGTTTGGAAACGTGACCCGCCTGACCGAGATGAAGGGCTGTGATTTTGTCCTGGAAGCTCTCGAACTGCTGGCCGATCGCGAATGGCAGTTCGTGTTGCTGGGAAGCGGGGACGCGCGATTCGAGCAGGCCTTCACGAAGCTCGCCGCCAGCCATCCGGGCCGGATCGCGGCCCGGATCGGTTTTGACGTCGGCCTCTCCCATCGCATCGCAGCGGCCTGCGATTTCTACGTGATGCCCTCGCGTTTCGAACCCTCGGGATTGAACCAGCTCTACAGTCTTCGCTACGGCGCGGTCCCGGTGGTGCGAGCCACTGGCGGACTGGAAAACTCGATCATCGACGCCAAAGAAGATTTGGAACGGGCCAATGGCATCAAATTTCAGGAACCCTCGGGCAAAGCCTTGGCGAAAGCGATGTTGAAAGCACTGGCCTTGTATGAAAGCCAGGCGTGGCTGAAGCGCTATCGTCTGTCCGGCATGAAGGCGGATTTTTCCTGGAAATCCACCGCCCCAAAATACGTGGAAATCTACGAAAGCCTTCGCCGCTAACGCGCGGCGGGTGCATCTCGAAGTTGTCTGCAGCGTGGCGCCGGCTGCTCAGCCTGCCGTATCGCCGACGGCCCGTCGGCCCGGCGGGTGAAGGATAAAGCCCTTCCATGCTCTCCAAGCGCCTGGTTCCCTTCGTCGCCCCGCAGGCTGGGCAGCCTGCGTCACAGCAGACAGGGCAGGGCTGTCGGCGTGACCACGACAACCCGATCACCGACAACTTCAGCCTGCATGGCCGCACCGCTCTCGGTGCAGCCGCACGTTGTCGGGGCGCGCCGTTCACGGCGCTTCCGCCCCGCGACGCCGCCCGCGTCGAATTCCTCTCACCGCGTTGGCTGCCGAAGGTGCGTTTGATTGCTTTGGAATGACGCCAACACGCGATGCCTTTGACGTTTTCTCCGTGACCTCAGCGTCCTCTGCGCGAGGAAAAGCAAAACGCCACACGCCAAGCTCGCAACGGGCGCAACCCAACCAGCGCGCTCACCTACCGGCAAAGCTGAAGCGCCGTGAACTTGCGGATGCGCCGGTTACGGATTGCTCCGCGCTTGGCACGGGGAACGGGTCGCACCATATTCGGCGCATGGACAAAGACCGCGTGGCCGAGATCCTTGTGGAAATAGGAGTATTGCTGGAACTGAAGGGGGAGAATCCGTTCAAGACCCGCGCTTACTCGAGCGTGGCGCGAGCTTTGGAAACCTTGGGCGAACCGTTGGACACCCTGGTGGCAGAGCAAAGGCTGGGGACGATCAAGGGAGTAGGAGAGGCCTTGGAACAGAAGATCACGGAACTCGTCACGACGGGACGCCTGAAGTACTACGAAGATCTCAAGGCAAGTATACCCGGTGGACTCCTCGAGATGCTGCAAATTCAAGGGCTAGGGCCCAAGAAAGTGAAAGCCATGCATGAGCAACTCGGGATCGACACGATCGACGGGTTGGAGGCGGCTTGCAAAGCGGGCCGGGTGGCGGCGCTCGCGGGATTTGGCGAGAAGACGCAAAGCAAGATTCTCGAGGGCATCCAATTCAAGCGATCCTACGCCAGCCGGCATTTGTTCAGCGACGCCTGGGAAGCAGCCGAGCCTATCCTGGACAGCTTGCGCGGACACCCGGATGTGATTCGTTGCGGAACAGCGGGAAGTTTGCGCCGCCACAAGGAAGTGATTGGCGATGTGGATCTCCTTGCCTCGACCCGGCGCCCGGCCGCGGTCATCTCGTTTTTTGTTGAGCAGCCCGGTGTGGAGAAAATTCTCGCCCAAGGGGAAACCAAAGCCAGCGTCATTCTCGCGGGGGGCATTCAGGCTGACTTGCGAGTGGTGGATGACGCCGAATACCCTTTCGCCCTCGCCTATTTCACCGGCAGCAAGGAACACAACATCGTCATGCGGCAGAGGGCGATTCAGCGCGGACTGAGGCTGAATGAATACGGACTCTTCCGCGCCACGGAAGAAACACGGGATGCCGCCCTTCGGTTGCCCTGCCGGACGGAAGAGGACCTTTTCGCGGCGCTGGAGCTTGATTACATTCCGCCGGAGTTGCGGGAAGACCATGGAGAATTCGCTGCCGCGGAGAAGCACGAGTTGCCGAAACTCGTTGAATGGACGGATCTGCGCGGCTCACTGCACAACCACTCCCATTGGAGCGACGGCCGCGAATCGTTGGAAGAAGTTGCGGCCCACGCGCACGAAATCGGCTGCGATTACTGGGCGATCACCGACCATTCCCGCAGCTCGTTTGTCGCCAATGGATTGGATGCGGGCCGTTTGGAGCGTCAATTGGAGGCCATCGCCGCCATCAACCGGTCCTACGAGAAGGAGGGCAGTGATTTCAGGCTGTTGACGGGGAGTGAGGTGGATATTCTGGCCGAGGGGAATTTGGATTTCGCGGATGATCTGCTGGCGAAACTCGACGTGGTGGTGGCGAGCATTCACCAGGGATTTAGCGAGAACGAGGCGGTGATGACGCGGCGTCTGATTCGCGCCGCCGAGAACCGCCATGTCCACATGCTCGGTCATTTGACCGGAAGACTCTTGTTGCAGCGCCAGCCGTATCGCGTCAATCAGCAGGCCGTCATCGATGCATGTGCCGAAACGGGCACCTGGATCGAACTGAACGCCAATCCGCTGCGCTTCGATTTGGACTGGCGATTATGGCAGTATGCGAAGCGCAAAGGCGTGCGCTGTGTGATCAATTGCGACGCCCATCGCAAGGAGCAGGCGGGATACTTGCGTCTCGGGGCCGGCATTGCACGAAAGGGCTGGCTCGAGAAGGACGACGTGATCAACACCCTGACCTTGCCCAAGCTCAAGAAAGCCCTGAACGAAAAGCGCTCCCGTTAAGCGAAGATGGCCGGAGCGCGGGAGGAGCGGGCACGCGGCGCTTTCTGGGTGGGACGGTGCATCTGCAAGTGGTCGGGGCGCGCCATTCATGGCGCTTCCGCCCCGGCAACCCCCGCTCGCGCCGAATTCCTACCCCACGTTGACCGCCAAAGTTACGTTCGATCGCTCTCGCGTCAAACCATCCCCGTCAACCGCGCCAGGCGCGCCGGCAGAGCCACCTTGATCCGGCCTAAGCGGCGCGCCACGGCGATGCCGCGCGCCTCACGGACGACCTGTCGATGCACTGTGGGTGGAAGCGGGCATCCGTTCGAGGTTCTGTTGGGCGGCGCGGTGGAGGATCATTCTCCTCACCAATGGCCCGATCCTTCGAGGAGCGTGATTGAAGAGGAGTAAGGGTCAACGGCAGACGCGGGCAAATTCGGGAATGATCAGGCCAAGGAACGGGCGGCGGCATCCGCCGGAATCCGTCATGACTTCTGCGGCATTCAACCATGCCCACTGAGATTATGATCACGAACCTCTTCATTTTCCTTTGTGCTGCCGGAATTGTGTCAGCCTATCTCTCGATGGTGCATCGCCTGTTGAAGGACGCCTGACGGCGGCCTCCCCACGGCGGGTCATCGACCCGGGACTCCGCGCAATCCGGGAGCGGCGTAGTCATTCCAAGCTTGATCGAGCGAGGCTGGATCGGGCGCGCCGTCAAAGACGACAAGCCGGTATCTTGCGCGGTGGGTGGCGCCGGGTTTGATTTCGAAGTCTCCCGCTTGGGAGGGCGCGAAGTTGAGGAAAGGTTCTGACGGATGCACTCGAATGGGCTCGGGTGCTCTGAAGTTTCCGGGATGCGCCAGGACGGCGATGCCGCAGTCTCTTCCATCGACTCTTCCCCACATCGCGCACCACTTGGCCCGGGTCGCGTGAGCTTTCACACGGTCCGATTCCCCATTCGAAGTTAAGAATCGCGCATGGGGGATGCCATCCCAGGATCCCGCGCCGCGAATGCCGATGCCTCCATACCGGTATTCGGGAAGAAATAGCGGTTTTTCGGAAGCGCAATTTTGTTGAACATCAAGGTCGAGCACGCGGGGCGCATCCGGCTGCATCGGAGCCACCACCGACGCGTCCCAAGTTTCGATCAACACGTTGACGGGCGCGCCGGAGGTGAGGTCCTGGTATCGCTGCGTGGACCGCAAGCGCGCGTGGAGGGGGCCTGCGTCGAGTTGGTTCAGTTCGACGAATTCAACCAGGCCCTTCCCATCGCCCATGTTCCAAAAATCGGGGGTTCGACCATCGAAGCGGGTGTTCGTCCAGGCGAACCAAACGCCGTGGTGATGGACGTGGTTGGTCGGAAAATCGTCCGTGACCCAACGACCCGACGGTGTGACCAGGGGATGAAAATAGCCGCCGCGCCGGAAAATCGGTTTGATGTTGGATCGCGGAAAAGTTCCCGGAAAAGATTGAAACCCCATGAGGAGACGTCCTCCGGCGCGGAATTCGAGTCGATGATCGTTGGTGGAAATCTGAATGGCGCTGGCGAGCGGGCGCCGTCGAAGGACCGGCTTGACGCGCATGCTGCCGGAAAAATGCGCGGGCATCTGGACGAGAAACGTGCCGGGTGATTCGGGGTGGGACTGGACGGGCACTCGCTTCAGACCGCGCCCGGTCGCTTCATAGTGCCCGAGAAGGTCTGCTCCGGGCAGTTCCAACTTGAGCAATCGGGGAACGCTGGAGTGGCGCGCCGCAGCAGGCGGGATGGCAACGGTCCAATCCGCCCAGAGGGGTTGGATCAGACTGACGGCGCAGAGCCAGGCGATCCGGCGCACAAGCATGATCATGGACATGAATTTCATCGTGGAGAGGTATTCGTTCAACGGACCCTGCGGCTCGGGGAACGGGGGGGAGGTTAACCTCTTTTGCGGGATGGGGGAAGCCATTGCTTTCGCGGATGAACTGGTGGAATGATGAACTTCTCATGAGCATGTCGGGTAGCCAGTGGCGTCATCGGGTTTGGAAGGGGTGCAAACGAATCCTTCTCCTGGGGGGAGTGTTGCTCGCGCTCGCGGCCGCGCTCGCAGGGGGGCTCTGGTGGTATTTTCACCCCGACCATACGCGAGTCGATGGGGTGGCATATGGATCCCGCAACGGAAAGCCTTTGACGCTGGACGTTCTGAGGTCGGAAAAGCCGAATGGTTTGGCGGTGGCCTTGATGGTGAGCGGCGGTTGGAAGTCGGGCAAGGCCGGGTCTGCACCCGCCTGGATGATGGCTCCGCTGTTGCGAAGGGGTTACACGGTTTTCGCCGTTTGTCATATCAGCCAGCCCGAGGCCACCGTGATGGAGACGGTGGAGGATGTGAACCGGGCCATCCGCTTCATTCGATCGCGGGCGAAAGAGTATGGAATCGATCCTGCGCGACTCGGGGTAACCGGGGGCAGCGCGGGAGGACATCTGAGTTTGATGCTGGCCACGCGGGGTGGACCAGGTTCACGAGACGCGGCGGATCCTGTGGATCGGGAATCGAGCGAAGTGCAAGCCGTGGCGATTTTCTATCCGGTGACAGATCTCCTGAATCTGGGGAGTTCCACGGAGAATCTCGGGGATGGAGGGCCGCCCAAGAGTTTCGTCAGAGCCTTCGGACCGCAATCGACCAACCTGGCAGTGTGGAGGGACATTGGACGCGCCATGTCACCGTTGCATCAAGTCCACGACTCTTTGCCGCCGGTCCTGATCTACCATGGTGACGCGGACACGCTGACGCCCCTTGATCAATCGGAACGGTTTCGAGACAAGGCCCGGGCGTTGGGGAATACCTTGGAATTGGTGGTCCATCGAGGCGGCAAGCACGGCTGGCTGACCATGCTCTGGGACATTCGGTCCTTTGCGGATTGGTTTGACCGGCATTTGGCAAAAAAATCATGAACACACGTTGGTTGGGATGGATCCGGTGGCTGGGTGTTGTGGGGGTGGGTTTCCTGAGTGGATGCGCTGTCGGGCCGCGTTCCGATCCGCCCGCTCTCAGCCGGTTCGAATACGAGGAGGCCCAGATGGGATTGCCGTTCAGAATCGTTTTGTATGCGTCGTCCCGGGTGGAGGCGGATCGCGCCTCGCAAGCGGCGTTTCGGCGCATCGCCGAGCTGAATTCCCGGTTGAGCGATTACGAAGACACGAGTGAAACGACGATCCTTTCCAAGTCGGGAGGAACGGGGCGCGAAGTTTCCGTGGGTTCTGACTTGTGGAAGGTGCTGCGGGGGAGTGAGGCGATGGTGCGACGGTCCGGGGGCGCATTTGATCCTACCGTTGGGCCGTTGATTCAGATCTGGCGCCGGGCGAGGAGGGAACGGGAGATGCCGAAGCCGGAAGTTGTGGAGGAAGCGCGCCGAAGGACTGGATTCCAAAAAGTCATTCTTTCGTCATCCAAGCGAACCGTCCGATTGACCACGCCGGGGATGAGGCTTGATTTCGGCGGCATAGCGAAGGGTTACGCTGCGGACGAGGCGATTGCCACTTTGGAAAAATTAGGCATTCGCTCCGCCTTGGTTTCCGGAGGCGGGGACATGACGGTGAGTGAACCGCCGCCGGGCCAGCAAGGCTGGAAAGTGGAGATTGGGGTGCCGCGTCCGGAAACGGCTGCTTCCAAGCGCTTCGTTTACCTGCGCCATCAAGGTTTGGCGACCTCGGGCGACTTGTTTCAGTATTTCGAACACGAAGGTGTGCGTTATTCCCACATCGTCAACCCGGCCACCGGCATCGGATTGACCCATCGAATCCAAGTTACGGTGATCGCTCGAACGGGGATGGAAGCGGACTCCCTCTCGACGGCGGTGAGTGTGTTGGGCATCGAGAAGGGGTTGAAGTTGGTGGAACGGACGCGGGGCGCCTCGGCCTCCATCCTCCGGTTGGATGGGCCGAACATGTTCCTCCGTGATTCGACAGGATTTGGCAAGCATCTGTGGAATGAACCGGCCCGCGAGCGTGGACGGTCGGAGTAACGTCGTCCATCGAGTTTCAGCAATGTGGTTTAGACCGAACTGCGCCCCGCGTTCGACGAACGGATACCATTCCACGCCCTGTTGGACGAAGTTTTCCTCGGACCACGCCTCAAGGATACGTTTTTGTGCAACAAGGGCGCGGTTTCACTAGCCCGGAAATTCCCAGTCGCGAAACAAGTATGAAATTTCCGGGCTAGGCGATCAGGTCGCGGACGACGTGGCCGTGAACGTCGGTCAGGCGGAAGTCGCGTCCTGCGTGGCGGAACACGAGTTTTTCATGATCGAAGCCGAGCATCCAGAGCAGGGTGGCGTGCAGATCGTGGACATGCACTTTCTTCTCCACGGCCTGAAAGCCGAATTCGTCCGTCGCGCCGTGGGCATAACCCCCGCGAGCGCCTCCCCCTGCCAGCCACATCGTAAAGCCGTGATGATTATGGTCTCGCCCGTTGATTTTCCCCGCGTTGGAACCCGGTGTGGGAAGTTCCACCGTGGGCGTGCGTCCAAATTCGCCGCCCCAAATCACGAGCGTTTCGTCGAGCAAACCTCGCTGCTTCAGATCCTTCAGGAGCGCCCCGATGGCTTGGTCTGAATCCTTGGCTAAACGGCGATGGTTCACCTCCAAGTCGTCGTGGTTGTCCCAGGGTTGGCCGGATCCGGTCCAGACCTGCACAAAGCGGACGCCGCGTTCGACGAGTCTTCTCGCCATCAGCATCTGGCGGCCCTGGGTGTGGCGTCCGTAGAGGTCCCGGATGGTCTCCGGTTCGCGAGTCAGGTCCAAGGCGTCCGTGGCATCCAACTGCATGCGGTAGGCGAGTTCGAAGGATTGGATGCGCGCCTCGAGTTGGGCATCCTCGGCACGGGCGCGCAGGTGGCGCGCGTTGAGTTGTTGGAGCAATTCAAGCTGCTTCTTTTGGGTCTCGAGTCCGGTGTAGCGGTTTTCGATGTGCTCAATCAACTTCTCCATCTCCGCGTGTTGCGTGTCGATATAGGTGCCTTGGTAGACGCCGGGGAGGAATCCTGACTGCCAATTTTGGGATTCTTGGATGGGATAGCCGCCCGGGCACATGGCGATGAAACCGGGTAAATTCTGATTGATGGTGCCGAGCCCGTAGGTGAGCCAGGAACCGAAGCTGGGCCGGATCTGCCGTGCCTCGCCGCAATTCATAAGCAGCAGGGACGGTTCGTGATTGGGCACGTCCGCGTGCATGGAGCGAATCACGGCGATGTCGTCGATGCATTCCGCAACCTTAGGGAAAAGTTCGCTGACTTCGAGTCCGGATTGCCCGTGAGGCCTGAACTTGAAGGGAGAGCCGAAAGCGGCTCCCGTCCGGCGCTCGGTGGCGAGATTGGCCGACGGCAGTGGCTTGCCATGATACTGGTTGAGCAACGGCTTCGGGTCGAAAGTATCCACATGCGAAGGCCCGCCATTCATGAACAGGTGAATGACCCGTTTGGCTTTGGCGCCGAACTGCGCTGGTCGGGAAGCGAGAGGCGAGAGCGCGGGCGCATCCGGAGCGGAAGCAGAAAGCGAGGAGAACAGGCTGGCCAGACCAAGCGCGCCGAATCCCATGCCGCAACGGTTCAAGAATTCCCGGCGAGTCTGGAAAAGGTGTTCGAGTTGGAGTTCGTTTCCCCCGTTTTTTGGGGGGCGAACGCCGAACGCGTGGTCATCGAGATTCCGCATCGGGACCAGAATTGCCCGGCTCCCCATAAAGGTCAAATCCGGATCTTGCTGGCAGGCGAGTTGGGAGCGGTGCTAGCTTCCGGCGTGTGCAGGCCTGCGCTCAGGCCGGGTCTGGACGCGTTTATGAGACAAGAAACACCAGTGGCGGCGGTGCAACTCCCCGTCGAGGGCGATGTGCATCCCTTGGCGGCGTGTTTGGGTTCGGGCGCACGGGTGCCGGCGCTGGCCTGGCCGGGAGGCGAGATTCGCAACCTGGAGGATTTGGAGTGTTTCTTGGATCGATACTTTCGCGAATGGCTGTTGCCTTCGGAATTACCCAGAATTCTGCAAGCTGCATTGCTCGCCAGCCAGTCGAAGTTTCGTGAGATCACGTCGCTCGACTCCCCTGACGGGCAGGGTGCATGGCTGCCGCCCCTGGCGGAGGCGAGTCGGAAATCGGGATCTCTTCAGCTCAGAAAAATGATGGCCTTGAGGGACTTGAAAGGATTGCGCCGGTATGGGGAAGCGGTTCGGCAAGGGAAAGCAACCGGTTCGCATACGGTGGTTTTCGGAACGATGCTCGGCATCTACGCGATTCCGTTGCGTCAGGGGCTGATGCACTATGCGAGGCAAACCATGTTGGGCTTGGCCGAGGCGGGCGCGGATCGTTTGAAACTGGGGGAGGAGCAACGGCGGACGCTGATGGATGGATGGGCCGGGAAAATCGAACAGCCTCTCCGCCATCAGATGGATCAATTGCTGGCCAATGGCCTGGAGCTGCTTGGGTAGTTGAGGGCATCGAGGGTCCCCATGTCGCATCATGCCAGCGAATTTCGGTTTTAATGCCGCGGATTGGGTGGTGATCCTGGTTTACCTGACCGGGATTCTCGGGTTGGGATTGGCGTTTGGCAAAGGACAGTCCACCACACGCGATTATTTTCTCGGCAGCCGGAACATCCCCTGGTGGGGGGTGGGACTCTCCATCGTGGCCACGGAGACCAGCGCGCTCACTTTCATCGGTGTGCCCGGGATGGCTTTCGGTCAGGATCACCTGTCGTTTATCCAGATCGTGATTGGTTATGTGCTGGCGCGAGTGCTGCTTGCCTGCTTCCTGGTGCCTCACTACTTCCGGGGCGAGATTTATTCGCCTTACCAGCTCTTTCGAGATCGATTCGGTTCGGGAGCACAGCGAACGGCGGGGGGAATCTTTTTGGTGGCGGGCACCCTGGCCGCCGGAGTGCGCGTTTACGTGACTTGCATCCCCTTGCAACTGCTCCTGGGATTCCAAACCGACGAGATTTTTTGGGTCATGGTGCTCTTCGTCGGACTGTCCTTGATCTACACCTATGTGGGCGGCGTCAAGGCGGTGATCTGGACCGATGCGGTTCAGTTTGTGTTGTTGCTGGCCGGGGGTATTTTCACGTTGATTTACATTCCGACGCTGCTGGACGGAGGATGGACGGCGGTTTGGAAGCAGGCGCAGGAAGGGGGCAAATTGCAGTGGCTCAATACGGAATGGGGATGGAACCGTCCGCTGAATCTATGGATGGGAGTCTTCGGGGCGACCGTACACGCGATGTCTTCACACGGAGCCGATCAATTAATCGTGCAGCGAGTGTTGACCTGCTCCAACGTCAAAGAGGGCCGGAAAGCGTTGGTCTTGAGTGCGGTGATCATTTTTCCACTGATGGTGCTGTTCCTCCTCACGGGCGTGTTTCTTTGGGTCTATTACCAAGTGAATTCCGCCATGCCCGTGCCGATTCCCGAGCTGCGCCCGGGGGTTTCGAGGAACGATTACGTGTTTCCAATTTTTATCCTCACCGTGATCCCCAACGTCTGGAAGGGTTTCTTGATCGTGGCGATCCTCTCGGCGGCGATGTCCTCCGTCAGTTCGGCGCTTTCAGCACTGGCGTCGGTTTCAACGATGGATTTCTTGCGCAGATCGGATGGGGAAGAGGAGCCGGAGAGAGCTCTGGCGCGGAGCAAGCGAGCGACGCTTTTTTGGGCGGTGGCGATGGTGGGAGTGGCATGGTTTGCCCAGCAGGCGGAATCCATTCTTCACCTCGCCATGACGCTGTCGGGGCTGACCAGCGGCGCCATGTTGGGGGGGCTGATCCTGGCCGTATGGGGACCACCAGGAAGCTCGCGTCCCGTCGTCGCGGGCATGCTGGCGTCCTTTTTCTTCATGGTGGGGCTTACGTCACAGACCGCCGTCAAAGTGGCCTGGCCGTGGTTCACCCTGATTGGCACCGTGATCACGCTCGCAGTCGCGGCCATCGGGATGATGCGAGACCGGCCGGCCAAGCCCTGAATCGGTGTCAACGCCTCGCCCCGGCGCTGCCGCGCGCAGCACCGATTACCTGTGGATGCACTGAAAAGGGGGAGTCGGTTGTTTTCACGGAAGACATTTTGAAGGGACCCCGCTAGGGTTGCTCCCCAACATCCCTACACCATGTTGTTCGAATTCATCTTCACCCACTTTCGATCACGCCTCGTCCTTGGGCTCATCCCGGTCCTGGCTCTGACGCTTTCCGGTGCCACCGTGGAACTGATTCCCAGGGGAAGCAACTGGAGCTGGTGGAAGGGAACCAACGATCCGGTCTCCGCGGAGGGCTGGCGATTGAAAACGTTCGACGATCGCGCCTGGTCTCGGGGTGCGGCGCCCTTTCACTACGGCGAGGGCGTTGCCACCGGCACGGAACTCGCCGACATGCGCAACAATTACAGCGCCGTCTATCTGCGCCGCCCGTTCCGGTTGGACGCCCCCGCGGACGTCGCCGTCCTTCACCTCGGTGTGGCGGCTGATGATGGATTTATTGCCTGGATCAACGGCCGGGAGGTCGCCCGGTTCAACCTTCCTGATGGACCTGTCTCCCGCTCCACCCTCGCCGTGGGCGCTGCGACGGAGCCTGTTCCTTTTGACCAGTTCACCGTCACCCATGCGCCAGGACTGCTCGAACAGGGAACGAACATCCTCGCGATCATGGGGTTCAATATTTCCTTGGGTGGAAGCTCAGATTTTTTTCTCGATGTTGCGCTCGCGGCGGAATTCGATTCCAACGCTCCACGTATCATCGAAACCATTCCAGTCCCGGGCGTTCGAGTTCGCGACTTGAGCACGGTCGAACTTCATTTCAGCGAACGGGTCACCGGACTTGACGCCGCGGACCTTCTCATCAATCGCGTTCCTGCGGAGCGGGTGGAGGAAACGGCCCCGGGTCACTTTGTGTTCTCGTTTGCGCCACCCGGCGAAGGTTTGGTCACCTTGGCCTGGCGTGACGGTCACGGCATTACCGATCTCGCGAATCCTCCCTTGCCGTTTGCCGGAGCCAGTTGGACGTATCAGCTCGATCCCAACATCACCGTGCCTGGCGTGGTCATCTCCGAGTTCATGGCGGACAACGACCGAACCCTCAATGACGAGGACGGGGACAGTTCCGATTGGATTGAACTCCACAATTCGAACGAGGATGCCGTGGATCTGACGGGCTGGTTTCTCAGTGACGATCCGGCCGTGCCCACGAAATGGAGGTTCCCCGCGATCTCCATCAAGGGTCAAGGTTACCTCCTCGTCTTCGCTTCCGAGAAGGACCGGACCAATGCCACAGCGCGATTGCATACCAACTTCCGCCTCAGCCCATCGGGTGAGTTTCTTTCCCTTTTCGACCCTCGCACCAACGTGATCAGCGCTTTCTCCCCGGCGTTTCCACCCCAGGAAAAGGATGTTTCGTATGGACGCTTGGTGGGTACCAGAGGCACGGGATATTTCAGCAAACCCACTCCGGGATCCGCCAACAGCAGCGGAGGCGTGGGATTTGCCGCCGCCGTCGAGTTCTCCCGATCCAGCTCCACTTTTTTCAACCCTTTACACTTGATCCTGTCTTCCGCCGGCACCAACACCTCAATTCGTTATACCCTGAACGGCGCGGCCCCTACCCAGGAATCGGCTCTTTACACCGCGCCTGTCCCCATCACCAATTCAGTCCTGGTGCGTGCGCGCGCCTATGCTCCCGGACTCCTCCCCGGACCGATTCGATCCGAAGGCTTCGTGCTTCTCGGACGCGACGTGCTTGCCTTTACCTCCGACCTTCCGGTGCTCATTCTGCATACTGCGGGTCAAGGCACCATCTCGGCCTCTCGACAGACGCCCGCTCATATTTCCCTCTTCGAACCCATCAACGGTGTCACCTCCATCACCAACAAACCTTCATTTCATACACGTGGCGCCCTGAGGGTGCGAGGCTCCAGCACGGAAGGGCTGCCCAAGTCCAGTTGGGCGATGGAATTTTGGGATGAAGCCAATCTCGATCGCAATCTGCCCATCCTCGATTTTCCGGCGGACTCCGATTGGGTCCTCTACGCTCCCAACAGTTTCGAGCCTTCGCTGCTGCACAATCCCTTCATGCACAGCCTGAGCAAGGACATTGGGCGTTACTCCCCGCGCACTCGCTTCGTCGAGGTGTTCGTCAGCCATGGGTTCACGCCCGGACCGATCGCCAGCAACCGCTACAACGGCATCTATGTGCTGGAAGAGAAGATCTCCATCGGACGGCATCGCGTCGCGATCGACAAACTCGAGCCCGAACACCTCAATGCCCCCGAAGTGCAAGGGGGCTACCTGTTGAAAATCGACCGCCTCGATCCGGGAGACGCCGGTTTTTCCGGCGCCGGGATCAACATGGGCTTTGTGGATCCCAAGGAACGCGAGATTGGACTTCCCTCGCGCGCTGCCCAGCGAAACTACATCAGGTCTTATTTTACCGCCTTCGGACAAGCGCTCAATGATCGCACGCTTTTCAACGACCCCCTTCGCGGTTACGCGGCTTACATTGACACCGGATCCTGGATCGACTTTCACTGGCTCAACACCCTGTCCGCGAATCCGGACGGATTTCGCCTCAGCACCTATCTCCACAAACCCCGGTTCGGAGGGATCACGTTCGGACCCATCTGGGATTTCGATCGCACGCTCGGGTCCACGGACGGACGCGATATGAATCCGCGATTGTGGGGCGGAGGTGGGTCCGACTTCTTCTTCAATTTTACCTGGTGGGGGACCCTTTTTCGAGACGCCGATTTCTTCCAACGATACATCGACCGCTACCATGAATTGCGGCGTGGCGAATTTTCCACCGCCGCCTTGCATGCTCGGGTGGACCGGCTCGCCGGGGAGGTCCGGCAGGCGCAGCCTCGCGAGCGGGCACGCTGGCGCATCACTCCTCGCGGCGGCAGCTACGATGCCGAAATCGCCCGTTTGAGAGCGTGGCTCTCCAATCGCGTGGATTTCTTCGATGCTCAATTTGTGCGCCCACCTCTGCTCAGTCGTGCCGGAGGCTCCGTCGCGCCAGGGTTCGAACTGACGCTCTCCAATCCGACGAATACCCCCATCTATTACACCCTCGACGGAACCGATCCGCGGCTTCCGCGCGGTGTTCCCTCCCCGGCAGCCAGGATTTACGAGGGCCCTCTCCGACTCTCGACGAATGCCCGCGTCACCGCGCGGGTCTTCAATTCCAATCACCGTCCCCGCACCGGCGCCGGCGGGCCTTTGACGAATTCGCCGTGGTCCGGACCTGTCACCGCCACGTTTGTGGTGACCCCCATAACGCTATCCATTTCCGAGATCATGTTCCATCCGGCGGAGGACAGCCGAGGGAGCTTGAGCCCGCGCGATGACCTGCAATTCATGGAGTTGAAAAACACAGGAACCGCCCCTGTCAATCTCGCCGGCATTTCTTTGGAATCCGACGTACGCTTTCAATTTCCGACCAACACACTTCTCTTGGCGCCCGGGTCGAGATTGTTGGTCGTGAAGGACAAATCCGTCTTCGCGTCCACTTATCCCACCGTCGATCCCTCCATCATTGTGGGCAATTTCAGCGGTTCTCTTTCCCATGGCGGCGGGCGGCTGTTCCTTCGCGGCCCGTTGCAAGAACCCATTTTGGACCTGGAGTACAAGGACTCTTGGCAACCGTTGGCGGACGGCTTTGGCTTTTCCCTGGTGCTGCGGGATGAAACGGTTCCGGTGCCGAAACTCAACGATCCCGCCTCGTGGAGGTTGAGCGCCCGCATCGGAGGTTCGCCCGGGGCGGCGGATCCTCCCCCACCTGTCCTGCCGATCGTCCTCATCAATGAAGCCTCGACGCACTCTGATCCCGGACGCCGGGATTATGTGGAATTGTTCAACCCCGGTCCTGCGGCGGTGGATGTGTCTCATTGGTATCTGACGGATGAATTTCGCCGGCCCAAACTCTACCGTTTTCCCGTCGGCAGTGTCATCCCGGCCGGCGGGTTTCTCACCACCGTCGAAGGAGACTGGTTTTCCGGAGCCAACCCCCTCTTCTCACTCAATTCCGCAGGAGACCAAGTCTATCTGTTTTCCGCGAATGCTGGCGGACAACTCACGGGCTGGTTTCACGGCTTCGAGTTCGGGTCGATTCCGCCCAATGTCACGTTCGGGCGTTACCAAGCCTCCCAAGGCCGCGAATATTTCCTTCCCCAAAGCCGCCCCTCTCCAGGAGCGACCAACGCCGGACCGGCTGGGAGTCCAATCGTGGTGGCGCAACTCCTTTTCCATCCCCCTGACGCCGGATTCGCCAACAACACCCTTCAGGAATTCGTCCTGCTGCGGAATCTTGCCGATCGTGCGGTGCCGCTCTCTGATCCTGACCGATCGCACGCTTCATGGCGGTTGCGTGGAGAAGTCGAATTCGATTTTCCGGCTCGCGCCCAACTCGCCGCCGCAGGGTCCGTGATGATCGTCTCGTTCGATCCGCTCGAGCAGTCAGGTGCGCTGGCAGGGCTGCGAGCCCGATTCAACGTTCCCCTGTCCATTCCCATCGTTGGCCCGTGGACAGGACGTCTGAACAATGCCGGCGGCGAAGTCCGCCTCCTCCGCCCTGGCACGGCGAATCCGGACGACGACGCACGTCTTGCTTTCGACATTGCCGAAACCGTCCCCTACCAACCGGTTTCGCCCTGGCCGACAGGTGCTTCCGGGACAGGCCGCGCTCTGGTCCGCGCCAAACTGGATGGCCCCTCTGTTGATCCCATCCATTGGACTTCGGCGATCCCATTTCAGCCCTCTCCCGACGCCGACCGCGACGAACTTCCCGACGATTGGGAGGTTTTGCATTCGTTCAGTTCCAATTCCGCCCTGGGGAACGACGGGCCCGGCGGCGACCCGGATCGGGATGGTCAGTCCAATCTTCAAGAGTATCGGGCCGGAACAGATCCTCGATCCGTAGCCAGCTTGCTGCAGATTCGCCAAGTACGCCTGCTTGCGGATCGAGTCATGCTTTCCTTTCCTTCGGTGGCAGGACGAACCTATTGGATCCAATACCGCGATGCTTGGGATGAATCGCCCTGGATCACCTTGCTTCGAGGGGCGACTTCTTACGCGGGAGAGGAGCTTTCCATTGAGGATCCACGCGGGGGCCAAACCACTCGTTATTACCGATTAACCCTCCCTTGATCGGCCCATGGGAGGATTGCCTTGCGCCCGCTCACGATGCGGCAGCGTCTTCAGCGGCAATTCCACCCGCGCCGGACCGATCGCCTTTTGCGGCCAGCGCTATGGTTTTCCGAGCCGGTCGAGGATGTTGCGGGTGATCCGTTCGACCATGGGGTCCTTGCCGCGCAGGCCGTGCGCCCAGTCGGTGGATCCACAGGTGAATACCGTCCCCCCACGCGTGTAAACGCCGAGCACGGAAGCCCCCACTCGCTTTTGATCGAAGCGCTCGTACCACCAACTGTCGTCCGGATGCCATCGCGCAGGGCAGGTGGCCAAAATCTGAAAGTTCTTGGGAGTGCCGTCCTTGCCTGTGGGGACCGGTTTGCCGTCCTGCAGGACAAACTCGCAACCGTCGCATTCGTATCCCACGATGGTGTCTTTGCCTCCGAACTCCTCACCCACCTTGAGCGAAGTGCCTTCGAAGATCCAATGCTCGGGCCGATGGACTTGATAACTTCCTTTCCCATCCATGAACTGGCCGTGGCTTTTGTGGTAACCGCCATGGAGAAACCCGACTCCGGTCAGCTGGTTTTCGGGTCTGCCGACCAAATGGTGGCTCCAGAGGGTCGAAAGCAGTTGATGATTACCCGACGCGTAAACAGGATCGAGCGCGTAATATTGTTTCCAACATTCGAGCGCTTGGCCGTTCTCCTCCGTTCTGACTTGCCAGCAGCAAGTATTTCCGCTGAAGAACGCCACATTCCCACCCTTCTCGATGAAGGTCTCGAGGTGGTCCCGCATTTTGGAAGACCAGTATTCGTCATGGCCCACACTGAGCACCAGCCGGTAGGCGGACAGCATTTCAGGCCGTGATTCGAGGTCGAGATTGGCGCAATAGTCGAGCAGGTAGCCCTGGCCCTCCGCCCACTCGACGAACGGACGCTCCCAGTTGTTGAACTGGCTCGAGGGCGGGCGCAGGAAGGAGACGCGGTGACCTTGAACCTTGGCCAAGGCATGGTAGGCGTAGAGACTGAAGCCGCCCCAGTTGTTGTAGGCGTTGTAGGTATTGCTGCTGAGTTGAAGAAGGATGCGCGTTCTTCCGCCGGGCGCCAGAGGGCGCAGGATGAAGAAGCATTCACTTTCGGCGGTGCGCCTGCCCCGCTGGGTGTATTCGCCTCCCTGGTCCGCCGCCCGCAACACCACTTGGTAGTAACCGCTGACCCAATGACCTGGGATCTTGAATCGGAGTGACTCCCCCCAACCACACCCGTGGGAGGACGCATTCTGGGGCACAGGCCATTCCCGGCCCGGCACGCCGCTCAGATTCGTCACCACTTGGCGCTGCGCGCCCAGCCTGGCGATCTCGATGGAAAAATGGGATGCGGTGGTGGAAACGTGAAGCGTGAGATCCTCGCCGGGCTCCAGACTGACCTTCCCCGCGTATCCCTCGACGAAGAGCGAACGCGCGGGAGCAATGGCGGCCTCCGTGCCTGCCGTTGAGAACAGCCAAGCCGCGTGGAAGAGGGCGAGGAACTTGGGGGAAACTCGATGGAGCATGGAATGCATTCTAGAAGGCGGCCCGCCGGGATTCGAGCGGCAAATTCGGTGAAGCTTGACGCACCGTGGATCCCGATGTTGTTGGGAGGGCGGGCCTGTCCCAGCCCGCCGCCCACTGGATGCAAAACATCATGCTCCGGCGGCGCGCCGGGACGGACGCGCCCTACCAGCATCACCGGCAACATCGGGATGCACCGCTTGACGCACGGTTCAGTTGGAGTGAGGTGCCTGTGAAGTCGCCGTGCATCCCGAAGTGTTCTCTCGTGTGGCGCAGGCTGGCCAGCCTGCCGTATCGCCGACGGCCCGTCGGCCCGGCGGGTGAAGAAGAAGGCCTTTCCATGCTTTCCACGCGCCTGGTTCCCTTCGTCGCCCCGCAGGATGGCCAGCCTGCGCCACGGCAGACAGGGCTGTCTGCGTGACCACGACAACCCGGTCACCGACAATCTCTGGATACACCCGTGAACTCGGCGTTGGACGAAAGAAGTTTGACACTGTTGGGTCCGGCTCTTAGCTTCCACTGAAGCAAACGAATTTATGGCTGAGAACGTACCGACCCCCCCTCCGGCTGCCCCTGGAGCTACCCTTCCACCCAAGCCCGCGGAAGCGGCCAAAGTCCAACCGAAGAAGGAAACCGTTCGAATCAGTCTTCCCCCCAAGCCGACCGCATCGCCCACGATCAAGATCCCGGCTCCAGCCGCGCCAACGGCCTCGACTGCGGCGGCGGCGGCCCCCACTGCGGCCGCTCCTGCGGCAGCCCCGGCCGCCAAGCCTGCTCCTGCAGCAGCCCCGGCGGCCGCTCCACGTCCGGCTCCTGCTCCTCGGTCTGCCCCAGCGGCGCCTGCTGCGAGCGGCTTTGACGTGGCGGTCGCGGCCCTGAGTGCTCTTGTCGCCATCGCCGTGGTCGCGTCCTTGTTCCTGGTCGCCAAGTAGCGGGTTCGTTCTCCAACGCCTCAGCCTCAGGGCTGAAGTCCTTAACTAAATCGAAGATTTTCCAGGAGTCGATTATGGGTTCCTGTAGGAACTGAAAGCTCTGCGCAATTATGGGTTCAAGCAATATCGCTCATCTTAACGAACAAAACTTCGACACTGAAGTTCTTCAGTCTGCGGTTCCCGTGCTGGTTGATTTTTGGGCCGAGTGGTGCGGTCCGTGTAAAATGATCGCCCCCGTGCTGGATGAATTGGCTTCGGAATACGCCGGCAAAGTCAGCATCGCGAAGGTGAACATCGATCACGACCAGTCCTTGTCGGTCAAGTACGGCGTGCGCGCCATTCCCACCCTCCTCCTGTTCAAGAACGGACAGGTCGTCGATCAAATCGTGGGGATGAAGAGCAAGAGGGACTTAAAGTCCTGCCTGGACAAAGTGGCGACTTAACCTTGGTTCGGTGGTCTATGGCTCTGGTGGCGACTCCGAGGAAGCTGCTGGAAAAGAGCGACTTCTACCACCAGTTCTCGGTGCTTCTCCAGTCCGGGATTCCACTTCTCGAATCGCTCGACACCCTCCGCCGGTCACTTCCCGCGGGTGAGATTGCCTCCCGAGTTCAACCGGTCTCAGAAGGGATTGGGCGTGGACTCTCGCTCACGGAATCCCTCCTTCAATCTCGTTTTCCGATCGCTTCATTTGATACCGCACTCCTGGCGGCAGGCGAACGTAGTGGACGGCTTGATGAATGTCTGCGTTTGCTGGGCGAGTTTTACCGCACCCGCGCCGAACTGACGCGCAAGGTTTGGACGGAGTGCACTTATCCGCTTCTCGTGGTGCATGTGGCGGTTTTTCTGGCTCCCATCACCACCCTGGTGTTGAAGGGCGATGTCGCGGGTTACCTTGCCGCCGTGTGCTTGGTGCTCGTCCCATTTTATGCCGTTCTCCTGGGGTTGGTTTGGATTCTCCAAACTGAACATCAGGATGGCATGCGAAGGATTCTGGAAAGGGTGTTCAGCAGCATTCCCTTGCTGGGGGCGGCACGGGCGGATTTGGCGCTCTCGAGGTTGGCGCTGGGACTCGAGGCCTTGCTCAATGCCGGGGTGCCCGTTTTTGAAGCTTGGCGAGTGGCCTCCATCGCGAGTGGCTCCTTCCGACTGAGACAGTCTGCCTTGATCTGGATCGAAAGAGCCGAGGAGCGGGGATTATCCCCGGGAGAACTCCTTCCCAAGGAGCCGGTATACCCGGAATTGTTTTCGGGACTTTACCGGACGGGAGAAATGAGCGGCTCGCTGGATAACTCGCTTCGAAGGTTATACGCCCATTACCTCGAAGAGGGCATGCGCAAGATGAAGTTGGCGGCTGATTGGGGACCCAAACTGCTTTATTTTGGAATTGCCCTCTGGGTCGCTTTCCGGGTCGTCAGCTTCTATTCGACCATGTTTGGCAACTATCAGAAGGTCCTCGACCAGTGACAATTTCTGAACTCCATCGGAATGAGCACTTCCGCAGGTGTGAATTCCCGCATCTCGAACACCGACTTTCGCTCAACCACGCCGCCGCGTGCCCTCTCCCTCGGGCCGTCCAAGCAGCAATGGATCGAGTCACCTCCCTTTCCACTCGGGGAGGTCAGGACGATCCGGAATTGGCCAAGGTCGTTCCCGAAACACGAGAAACCGTGGCCCGACTCCTGGGCGCCTCAGCCGAGGAAATCGCCCTGGTGGGTCCCACGTCCATGGCTTTGAGCCTCGTCGCTTCAAGTCTTCCGCTTCGCAAGGGAGACAATGTGGTCATTTATCAGGACGATTTTCCCTCGAATGTGTACCCATGGCTTGCCTGGGCTGATCGAGGCGTGGAAGTGCGGTTTTTGAATGTTCGAAAATGGGGGGAGATTCGATCCGTCGAAGTCCTCGGGCAAGTGGATGAGAACACACGAGTTGTGGCGCTTTCCACCGGACATTTTCTCACAGGCCATCGGATCGATTTAGAAGTCATTGGTGCAGGATTATCGAAGCGAGGAGTCCTTTTCGGTGTGGACGCCATTCAAACCGCGGGCGCCTTTCCCCTCTCGGCCCGGTGGTTCGATTTCGCCGCCGTCGGCGCGCACAAATGGCTGCTGGGTCCTTGCGGTCCGGGCTTTCTCTACATCGCGAAGTCGCTGTCCGAACGACTGGGGCCCCAGGTTTACGGGTGGCACAACGTCAAGCATGACCATTTCGCAAGTCGCGATCAGATCGAGTTTCGTTCCGGGGGGCGTCGGTTTGAGGTTGGGACCTCCAATCTTGCGGGCCTTGCCGGCATGCGGGCGGGCATTGAGCTTTTGCTTGAATATGGCATCAAGTCGATCGGGGCAGCCCTCTGCTCCCATCGAAATTATCTTGCTGATCGGCTCAAAGAATCCGGTTGGGAATTGGTGAACTTTCCCTGTGCGGATTCACAGGCTACGGGCATTCTCAGTTTTGGTCGAACTGGATTGCAGATGCGCGGGGTGGCGGACACCTTGCGGACGGAAGGGATTGAGATCTCATTCCGAATGGACCGGATGGGGAGGGGATACCTGCGAGTCGCACCGCACTTCTACACCACGAGAGAGGACTTGGACCGTTTCCTTGCCGCTTTAGCTAAGATTTCTGGGAGCTAGCCTCAGACATCCTGACCTGGGGTGGAATCAGGATGAGCCGACCTGGCGGTAGATGAGACGGAGTTGGGTGGTCGGAAAGACGGTTTCTGTTTCAGTGAGGAGGATGCACATCTGGTGGATGGCGGCGTCCTGCAGCGTGTAATGCTCACGCGTATGTCGCAACAGTCCCTCCGACAGCAGCGCAGGCAAGGCCAGCAGGACTCCCCCGTTGGCGACATCATCGGCGGCGGCAAACTCCAAG